>NZ_JBSFTC010000046.1:0-52881 GCF_053590415.1 Nonomuraea sp. NPDC003201 | reverse complement strand
GATCGACCCCGCGCTCGGCGCCGGGGAGATGGCCGCGTGGCTGCGCGAGTGCGACGCGCGTACCTTGATCACCACCCCCGACCTGGCGGAGACGGCGGTACGGGCGGCCGACGAGTCCCGGGTGCGCCAGGTCGTCTCGCTGGGCACGGCGCTCGACACCATCGACTTCCGCTGCCTGCTCACGCTGGAGCCCACCCCGCTGCCCGCGCTCGACGCCAAGCGCCAGGACGCGCTGCTGACGGCGGACGGCCGCCGGATGTCCCACGCCGACCTGCTGTCCAGGATGGCGGAGCTCGACCTGCCCGTGGGCCTGGCCGAGTCCGACGTCGTGCTGACCACGTGGCCGCCCGACAGCCGGTGCGACCTGGTCGTCCTGGTCTGCCTGGGCGTGTCCAAGGGCGCGCTGGTGGTGGCCGCGGGCGGCGGCGATCCGCCCGGCACGAGCTACGACTTCAGCGTCACGGTGGTGACGAACCCCGACGGCGGGCTGGAGCGCGTCCGCTGAGTATGCGGAGCTGTTATCCGCCCATCCCTTGACGCCGCGCGGCGGGAAGTGGGTAGATGGCCGTTGGTTGACAACGTTGTCAAATCACCAACTTCGGGGGCTTCGAAGGGATGGTGTGCGATGCGACGGTGGTTAGCGACCGTCTCGATCTCGATCGTGAGCGCGTTGAGCCTGGTGGCCTGCGGTGGCGGCGGAGGCGGGCAGGCGTCCCAGTCTCCGGCGGCCAGTGGCGGCGGCGGAGAGAAGAAACAGGTTGAGGTCTTCTCCTGGTGGACGGGCCCCGGCGAGGCCGACGGCCTCCAGGCGATGAAGAAGATCTTCGAGCAGCAGAATCCGAACTACACATTCTTCGACGCCGCCGTGGCGGGCGGCTCCGGTGACAAGGCCAAGGCGCTGCTCCAGTCGAAGCTCCAGGCCAACACCCCGCCCGACACCTTCCAGGGGCACGCGGGCGCCGAATTGCAGGGCTACATCAAGGCCGGCAACCTTGAGGACCTGACCTTCCTGTACGACGAGCTGAAGCTGAAGGACGTCTTCCCCGCGCAGCTCGTCGATCAGATCAGCGTCGACGGCAAGATCTACTCGGTGCCGGTGAACATCCACCGCTCCAACGTGCTGTGGTTCAACCCGGCGGTGCTCAAGGACGCCGGCGTGGCCGCCGCGCCCAAGACGATCGACGAGTTCATCGCGGACCTGGAGAAGGTCAAGGCCAAGGGCAAGATCCCGCTGTCGATCGGCTCCGAGTGGACCGTCACCCACCTGATGGAGAACGTCCTGCTCGGCTCGATGGGCACCGACGCCTACAACGCGCTGTTCAAGCCGGGCGCCGACTGGAACAGCCCGCAGGTGACCAAGGCGCTGGAGAGCTTCGCCAAGATCATGTCGTACGCGGGCGACCCGCAGGACGACTGGCAGCCGGCCGCCAAGCAGGTCGCCGACGGCGAGGCCGCGTTCAACATCATGGGCGACTGGGCGTACGGCTACTTCCACAACCCGCCGGAGGGTGGCCTGGGCAAGAAGTCGAAGACGGACTTCGACTGGGCGCCGGCTCCCGGGACCGAGGGCACGTACATGTGGCTGTCCGACAGCTTCACCCTCCCCAAGGGCGCGAAGAACCGTGACGGCGCCATCGCCTGGCTGAAGGTCGCGGCCAGCAAGGAGGGCCAGGACGCCTTCAACCCCAAGAAGGGCTCCATCCCCGCCCGCAAGGACGCCGACCAGGCCCTCTACACCGACTACCTGGCCGACGCGCTGAAGGACTGGTCGAGCAACAAGCTCGCCGGGTCGATCCAGCACGGCGTCTCGGTCAACCAGCCGTGGCTGGCGGCGATCACCGAGTCGGTCGGCCTGTTCATCGGCAGCAAGGACGTCAAGGCCCTGCAGCAGGGGCTCGCCGACGCGGCCAAGTCCAACGCTCAGTAGCGAGGTCCGGCGGGCGCCGACCGGCGCCCGCCGGGTCCGTGGGAGGGAATGCTTGTGAGGCGGGCACGCACGTGGCTGCCCGGACTCCTCCTCGTCACGCCGTCGATCATCCTGATCGGCGTCTTCGTGTACGGCATGCTCGGCTGGAACTTCCGGCTGGCCATGACGGACAAGCACGATGAGGTGTCCGAGGGGAAGTTCGTGGGGCTGCGGAACTTCATCGACATCTGGGACCAGCCGCGATGGCACCTCTCGGTGAACCACGCGATCGTCTTCACGGTCGCGTTCGTGCTGGGCGCGCTCGTGCTCGGGTGGCTGCTGGCGTTCCTCATGGAGAAGGGGATCAGGGGCGAGGGGACGTTCCGGGCGATCTACCTGTTCCCGATGGCCATCTCGTTCGTCGCGACCGGCATCGTGTGGCGGTGGCTGATGAACTCGGGGACGGGGGAGCGGGCGGTCGGCCTGAACCGGCTGTTCGACTGGATCGGGCTGCCGCAGTGGCAGTGGTTCAGGGATCCGGACTGGGGGATGGCCGCGATGGCGATCCCCGCGATCTGGCAGATGTCCGGATATGTCATGGCATTGTTTTTGGCGGGCTTCCGCGGTGTGCCCGAGGAGCTGCGGGAGGCCGCGCGGGTGGACGGCTGCACCGAGTGGGGCGTCTACCGGCACGTGGTGCTGCCCCTGCTCCGGCCGGTCACCCTGTCCGCGCTGATCATCCTGGGGCACATCTCGCTCAAGGTGTTCGACCTGATCGTGGCGGTGTCGGGCAAGCAGATCATCACGGACGTGCCCGCGGTGTTCATGTGGGTGGCGGTGTTCGACTCGCACGACCCGGCCAAGGGCGCCACGATCGCGTCGTACATCGTGCTGAGCGTGGCGATCTTCGTGATCCCGTACCTGATCTGGTCCGTGCGTAAGGAGAGGCGCTCATGACGGCGGTGGCCACGCGCCGGGCGGCCTTCCCCTGGCTGCGCCTCGGGCTGCTGATCCTCTTCGTGGTGATCTTCCTGATCCCCATCTACGTGCTGCTGGTCACCAGCTTCAAGCCGCTCACGGAGGCCGACCCCGGCCAGGCGTGGAACCTGCCGCGGACGTGGACGACCGAGGCGTGGCAGGTGGCCTGGGAGAAGCTGGCCCCCGGCCTGTGGAACAGCGTGCTGCTGGCCGTGCCGGGCTCGCTGCTGTCGTGCGCGCTCGGGTCCATGAACGGGTACGTGCTGTCCAAGTGGCGCTTCCCCGGGGCGGACGTGCTGTTCACGTTGTTCCTGTTCGGCATGTTCATCCCGTACCAGGGGGTCATGATCCCGCTGGTGCAGCTGCTCGTGGGGCTGAACGAGCTGACCGGGCTGCAGGGCGTCTTCTACGGCGGCATCCCCGGGCTGGTGCTGGCACACGTCGTGTACGGCATCCCGATCTGCACGCTGATCTTCCGCAACTACTACGTCACGATCCCCGACGAGCTGATCGAGGCCTCCCGGGTGGACGGGGCGGGCATGCTGAGGGCGTACTGGTCGGTGGTGCTGCCGGTGTCGGCGCCCGCGATCGCGGTGGTCGTCATCTGGCAGTTCACCTCGCTCTGGAACGACTTCCTGTTCGCCGTCTTCCTGACCGGGCCGACGAGCTGGCCCACGACCGTGATGCTGAACAACATCGCCGGTGCGCAGGCCACCCCGTACAGCCAGCAGATGGCGGCGGCCATCCTGTCGTCGATCCCGACGATGCTGATCTACGTCCTGCTGGGCAGGTTCTTCATGCGCGGGCTGATGGCGGGGGCGCTCAAGGGGTAGCCACGTGGGACAGGGGCTCGCCGCGGACGTAGCGGGCCACGTCGGCGGCCACGATCGAGGCCGCCTTCATGGCCGTCTGCTTGCTGGCCCCGGCCAGGTGCGGAGTCATGATCAGGTTCGGGGTCGTGAGCAGGCGCGAGCCGGCCGGGATGGGCTCCTCCGGGAAGACGTCCATGGCGGCCCCGAACAGGTGGCCCGAGTCCAGAGCGTCGCACACGGCGTCGTAGTCGACCAGCGCGCCCCTGGCGCAGTTGACCAGGACCGAGCCGCGCGGCATGGCGGCGATCTCGGCCGCGCCGATCATGCCGTTGGTCTCGGGGGTGGCGCGGGCGTGCAGGGAGACGAAGTGGGAGCGCCGGAGCAGCTCGTCCAGCTCGACCCGGCCGGGCACGTCCACGTACGGGTCGTAGACCAGGACCTCCGCGCCGAAGCCTTCGAGCATGCGGGCCACGCGGCGGCCGATGGCGCCGTAGCCGACCAGGCCGACCGTGTTGCCGTCCAGCTCGGGGCCGACGTTGTCGTACATGTAGTAGTCGCCCCGCCACACGCCCCCCGCCAGGTCGCCGTGCGTCTGGGGGATCCTGCGGGTGGCGGCCAGCAGCATGGCCAGGGTGTGCTCGGCGGTGGCCACCGCGTTGCGGCCCGGCGCGAACGTCACCGCCACGCCCGCCGCCGTGGCCGCCTCCAGGTTGGCGTTGACGGGCCCGCCCCGGCTCACGCAGAACAGCCGCAGGTCGGGAGAGGCGTCCAGGACACGCTTGGTCAAAGGGGCCATCTGGGTCACGCAGACCTCGACGCCGCGTAGCGCCTCGATCAGCTCGTCCTCCACGTCCGAGGCCTCGTCCACCTCGCCCACCCGGCCGAACGGCTCGACCGGCCACGGCAGCGTCAGCTCGCTGATGTCCAGCTCGCCGGGGACCTCACGCCTGAGCGCGTCGATGAGCAGGCGGTTCTGGACGAAGTGGTCACCCGCGGCAAGCACTCGGATGGTCAACGAACGGCTCCAATCGGGGAGTTGTACTGCAGCATCGCGGTCCGCCGCCCGCTGCGCAGGCGAAGCTCGGTCAGGGCACAGTTGTCCAGGCGCGGGAACAGCCGCCGGTACTCGCCGAGCGGCACCCCGATCAGGCGGCACAGGGTGAGCCTGATGGCGGTCGTGTGCGCGACCACCAGCACGCGCCCGTCCGGGTGGGCGGCGGCGATGTCGTCGAGGGCGGCCACGAACCGGTCGGCGGCCAGGCCGGGGTCCTCGCCGCCGGGCAGCGGGTGCGCGGCGGGGTCGGACTCGAACGCGGCGCGGGCCTCGGGGAAGCGGGCCGCCATCTCGGCCGAGGTCAGGCCCTCGCCCTCGCCGAAGTCCAGCTCGCGCAGCCTCGGGTCGGTCCGGAGCTCCACCTTCGCCTGGTCGGCGGCGGCCGCGGCGGTGATCCGGGCCCGGCTGAGCGTGGAGGCCCACACGGCCGCCAGGCCCGCCTGACCGGCCCACTCGGCCAGCTGGGCGGCCTGGGCGTGGCCGCGCGGGGTCAGCTCGATGTCGCTGACCCCCGCGTAGCGGTTCTCGGCGTGCCAGACGGTCTCGCCGTGGCGGACCAGGACGAGGTCGGTCATCGGGCGGTCCTCTCGCGTGCGTGCCGGGCGGCGGCCGGGTCGAGCCAGCCGCGCCCTTCCAGCTCGGTGACGAAGCGCAGGTAGGGCTCCGTGAAATCGGCTCCCGACGGGTCGACGACCGCGCGGGTCCTGATCATCCGGCCGGGGTCGCCGCCCGCCAGGACGGCCATGCCCAGGGCGGGCTCGGCGTTCTCCCGCAGCGTCACCGGACGTCCCAGGACGTCCGCCCTGAGCCGGGTCCAGTACGCGCTGCGGGTGGCGCCGCCGGTCAGGATGATCTCGCCGTCCACGGGCGCGCCGAGGAGGTCGAGGTAGTCGAAGCAGAGGCGCTCGACGAAGGCCGCGCCGAGCAGGATCGCCGTGTAGCGCTCGACGTCGTCGGCCGGGCTGCCGAGCGTGAACCCCTCGGCGCCGGGCGCGTCGAACGGGAAGCGCTCGCCCCGCGAGACCAGCGGGTACGTGACGCTCCCGGGCGGGCCCGGCCGGGCGGCAGCCTGGGCGCTCAGCGCGTCGAGGTCGCGGCCGGGCAGGTCACGGGAGAGCACGCCGGCGCCGGTGCTCGACGCGCCGCCCGGCAGCCACGAGCCGTCCGGCGCGCGGTGCGAGTAGACGACGCCGAGCGGGTCGTGGATCAGCTCCTTCGTCACACCCTTGAGCACCAGCGTGGTGCCGAGCACCGAGTTCCAGCTCCCGACCCGGGTGGCGCCCGCGCCGAGCTGGGCCGCGCACCCGTCGGTGGTCCCGGCGATCACAGGCGTGCCCGCGGGGATGCCGGTCTCCTCGGCGGCGGCCGCGCAGACCACGCCCAGGCGGGTGCCGGGCCGTACGACCTCGGGGAGCAGCTCCGCGGGCACGTCCAGTGCGTCCAGCACCTCGGACGGCCAGCGCTCCTCGATGAGGTCCACGCCGGTCTTGAGCGCGTTGCTGAGGTCGGTGGCCACCTCGTGGCCGACGAGGCGCCGGTTGACGAAGTCGTTCTGGTGCGCGAGCCGGGCCCCGGCGGGGGCGTCCTGGAGCAGCCACAGGAGCTTGGGCAGCGCCCAGTTGGGCTGCATGCGCCGGTAGCCGAGCCGCTCCCACACGCGGGCGCCCGCCTCGTTGGCGCGACCGGCGTCGGCGCGCCGGTCGTCGTACATGAGGGCGGGCGTCAGCGCCCGGCCGTCAGGGCCGGTGAGCAGGATCGTTCCAGATGTGGCGGCCACGGCGACGCCCGCGACCTGCTCGGGAGGCACGTCGCGCAGCGCCTCTCGGGTGGCGGCGGCCAGCTCGCGCCACCACTGCTCGGGGTCCTGCTCGTGGCGGGGTCCGTCGCGGTGGCTGGTCAGCGGCCGGCCGGCCGTGCCGACCACCTGCCCGTCCCCGGAGACGGCCATCGCCCGCACGCTCTGGGTCCCGAGGTCGATGCCGATCCAGACACTCATGTACGGCCCCTCATCTCGGCCAGCAGCGGCCAGGAGACCGCGTTCGCCTGGCGCAGGGTCAGGAAGTCGTCGAACAGCCGGTCGTACAACGCCTGGCGGGCGGGGTTGGGTTCGAGCGCGTCGCGCAGCCGTACATGCTCCGAGGCGGCCGCCGCGATGGACGGGGCCGCGGCGGTGGCGGCCAGCCCCACCAGGTACGCACCCCGCGCGCCTACCTCGGTGTCGGCCGGGCGGCGCACGGGCAGGCCGGTGACATCGGCGATCAGCTGGAGCCAGGCGGTGCTGTTCGAACCGCCCCCGCACACGCGCAGCTCCGTGGGCGCGGCGCCGGTGGCGGCAAGGCAGTCGCGGATGACCATCGTCAGCCCTTCGAGCACCGCCCGCGCCACGTCCGGGCGGCCGTGCTCGAACGACATGCCCAGCAGCGACCCCCTGGCCAGCGGGTCCGAGAACGGCGCCCGCTCACCGGCGGGCGACATGTACGGCAGGAATGTCAGCCCGCGCGCGCCCGGCTCGCTCAGCAGGGCCAGGTCGCCCAGCTCGGCCGGGCCGCTCAGCCCCATCATGCGGCACGTCCACTGCACCACCTCGGTGCCCGCGAACGTGGGGAAGGCCCGCAGGTAGCCGCCGGTCAGCGCGATCGTGATCCCGATCGGCTCGCCTTCCAGGTCGGCCGAGTCGACGATGACCTCGGTGCAGAGCGTGGTGCCGAGGATGCCGCACGCCTGCCCGGCCCGCACCGCGCCCGCGCCCAGCGCCGTGGCGGCGATGTCGTACGGGGCCATCACGACCGGCGTACCGGCGGGCAGCCCCAGCGCGGAGGCCGCGTCCCTGGACAGCTCGGCGACGTGGCCGGAGCGGATCGGGGGCAGCAGCCGCTCGGCCCACTCCGTGCCGAACAGGGCCAGCAGCGCGGGGGAGTACGCCCGCGCCCGCAGGTCCATGAACGGCGCGGAGGCGTCGGACTCGTCGGCCGCCAGCTCCCCGGTCATCCGCGCGAAGATCCAGCCGCCGCAGGTGAGCATGGCGCTCGACCGCTCCAGCCGCCCGGGGTCGTTCGCGCGCAGCCAGGTCAGGATCGCGTGCGGCAGCCCCGAGGCGGCCGACGAGCCGTTGAGCCGGAACGCCTGGGCGGCGGTCCCGGAGCGGGTCCAGCCGTCCACGGCCGAGGCCGCCCTGGCGTCGTTCCAGAGGATCGCGGGGCCGGTCGGCTCGCCGTCCGGGCCGACCAGCCAGCAGCCGTCGCCCTGGGCGGTCACGGCCACGAAGTCGACCCCGTCCACCTGGGCGGCGACCTCGCGCACGGTGGCGGCGACCGCGTCCCAGACGGCGTTCATGTCCTGCTCGGCGTGGCCGGGCAGGGGCCTGGAGACCACGGTCTCCCGCCGGGCGACGAACGCCTCCGCGCCCTCGGCGTCGTACCCGACCGCCTTGATGACCGTGGTGCCCGCGTCAACGCAGATGATCGCCATCAGGCCCTGCCGTGGGAGGTCCTCGACCGGCGCGACACGGAGTCGACGATCACGGCGAGCAGCAGCACCGCCCCGGTGACCACGAACCTGATCGACGAGTCGAGGTTGAGCAGGGTCAGGCCGCTGGAGATGGACTGGATGACGATGATCCCGAGCAGCGCGCCGAACGCGGTGCCGCGCCCGCCGAACAGGCTCGTCCCGCCGATCACGGCCGCCGCGATGGCGTTGAGGTTGACGTCGCCGCCGCCGCTGGACTGGTTGGCCGCCGCGAGCCGGGCCGCGGCCAGGATGCCGCCGACCGCGGCGAACGTCGAGCAGAGCACGAACACCGAGGTGTAGACGGCCCTGACGTTGATGCCGGCCCGGCGGGCGGCCTCCACGTTGCCGCCGACGGCGTAGACGGCCCGGCCCCACTTCGTCCGCGACAGCAGGTAGTGCATGATCAGCACGAGCGCCACGAAGAAGACGAACATCCAGCCGACGCCGCGCGTCTGGCCCAGGTACCAGACCACGAAGGCCAGCACGACCAGCAGCGCCGCGCTCCTGACGGCCAGCGTGGACACGCTCCTGGCCGACAGCCCGGCCTTGCGCCGCTCCTGCGCGTGCAGGTATCCGGTGACGAACAGCCAGACGGCCGCGACGACCGCGAACGTGTACGACAGCCAGGCCGGCACGAAGTCGAGCTGCGCGAAGTTCACCAGGCCCGAGTCGAAGGGCAGGTTGATCGACCCCTTGGTGCCCAGCACGTACAGCTGGAGCCCGAGGAAGGCGAGCAGGCCGGCCAGCGTGATCACGAAGCTCGGCACCCCGAACCGGTTGAACAGCTGCCCGTACAGCCAGCCGACGACCGCTCCCATGATCACCGCCGCGGCGATGGCCAGCCAGACCGGCAGCCCCTGGCCCACGAACAGCACCGCGAGCACCGCTCCCGACAGCCCGCTGACCGAGCCGACGGACAGGTCGATCTGGCCCACCAGCAGCACACAGACGATGCCGAGCGAGATGATGCCGACGGCGGCGGACTCCAGGGTGAGGTTCACCAGGTTCGCGCTGGACAGGAAGATCGGGTTCAGGACCTGAAGGACCGTCCAGATGACCACGAGCCCGACCACGACGGGGATGACGCCCAGGTCGCCGCCGCGCGCCCGCTCGACCACGTCGGCGAGCGCGCCGCGCAGGCCGTCGCGATCCTGCAGCCGCTCGTCCTGGCGGTCGGTCGTCACTGCGCTCATGAGCTGTTCCCCTTGTCCATGGCCTCACTCCGTGAGGCGGGCTCGGTCGCCTCCGATGCCGTCGCCTTCCCCCGCTCTGGTCGCTTCGCTCCCGCCGCTCCTCCAGGCGCCGGTGCTCCCTCGCGCTGCGCACGCCGGGACACCACGTTGTCGGTGGCGCCGGTGATGGCGGCGATGATGTCCTCGGTGGAGACCTGGTCCACGTCGAACACGCCGTTGTTGCGGCCGAGCCGCAGGACGGCGACGGTGTCGGCGACGGCCTTCACGTCGGCCATGTTGTGGCTGATCATGATGACGCCCAGGCCGTTCTCGCGCAGCCGCTCGACCAGGTTGAGCACCTCGGCCGTCTGCGCCACGCCCAGCGCGGCGGTGGGCTCGTCGAGGATGATGACCTTCGGGTCGCCGAGCAGCGACCGGGCGATGGCCACCGTCTGCCGCTGGCCGCCCGACAGCGCCGCGACCGGCACCCGTACGCTCGGGATCTTGGCGGAGAGCTGGCGGAGCAGCTCCCACGAGCGGGTCTCCATGGCCACGTCGTTGAGGCGCAGCGGGCGGATCTCCTGGCCGAGGAACAGGTTCTGGATCACGTTGAGGTTCTCGCAGAGCGCCAGGTCCTGGAAGACCGTGGCGATGCCGAGCTTGTGCGCGGCGGCCGGGGTGGGGATGTGGACCTCGTTCCCCTCGAACGTGATCGTGCCGCCGTCCGGCGGATGCACGCCCGAGAGGATCTTGACCAGGGTCGACTTGCCCGCGCCGTTGTCTCCCACGACCGCGACGACCTGGCCGGCGGCGACGTCGAGCTCGATGTCGGTCAGCGCCGCCACCGCGCCGAAGGTCTTGCTGATCCCGCGCAGAGAGAGGACGCTCATCACTTGATTCCGAGCTCGCCGCAGCCCTTGGCGTACTCACCGGCGCAGGCCTCGGCGGCCTTCATGATGCCGCTGTCGAACAGCACTTCCTTGATGTTCTCCTTGGTCACCACCGTAGGCACGAACAGCTCCGACGGGGTGTTGTAGAGCGTGGCCTTGCCCGCGGGCTTCTTGCCCTGCATGAACTCCCACGCCACGTTCGCGGAGGCCTCGGCCACGATCTTGATCGGCTTGGAGATCGTGTTGTACTGGTCGCCCGCGATGATGCGCTGGGCGGCGGCCAGCTCGGCGTCGTTGCCGGTGATCGGCGGCACCTTCACGCCCGCGGCCTTGAACGCGGCGATCGAGCCGCCACCGGTGCCGTCGTTGGCCGCGACCACGCCGACGATCTGGTCCTTGAACTGGGTGATCTGGCCGCTGACCCAGGTCTGGGCCTTCTCCGGCTGCCAGTCGGGGGTGTCGTACTCGGCCAGCAGCTTGAACCCGCTCGGGTCGACCGCGCTGTGGATGCCCTTCTTGATCAGACCGGCCGCCGCGTCCGTCGGCGAGCCGTTGACCTGGAGGATCCCGCCCTTGGCGTTCTCCTTCTTCAGGTGGTCGACCAGGGACTGGGCGATCATGGAGCCGATCTTCTCGTTGTCGAACGAGATGTAGTAGTCGGCGGGCGTGGCCGGGATCGGCCGGTCGTAGGCGATGACCGGCACCTGCTGCGCCTGGGCCGACTTGACGATGGTGGCCGCGGCGGCGGAGTCGACCGGGTCGATCACGATGGCCTTGACGCCCTGGGCGAGCGCGGAGTTGGCCTGTTGCTGCTGCTTGGCGGCGTCGGAGTCGGCGTTCTGGTAGATGACCTGGCAGGTCGGGCAGAGCTGCTTCATCTTGGCCTCGAACAGCGGCTTGTCCGCCAGCTCGTACCGGGTGGAGGCGAGGTCGGGCATGAGGAAGGCGACCTTGGCGTTCTGGACGGCGCCGCTGCCGCCGCCGCTGGTGTCCCCGCCGGTCGATCCGGAGCCGGAGCCGCACGCGGCCAGCACCGAGCCTGCGAGCACTGCTGCTGCGGCGAACGCGGAGGTCCGCATCTTAGCTCTGTTCACGGGTTTCGTTCCTCACTTGCTACCGGGATCTATGACGCACTTCCCCCCGAAACAGGACAATGCCCCTCACAACCAGGCACATCCTGTGGTGCGGCTCACGGTAGCGCGGGTGCTGAAACTTTGTCCAGCAAAAATGTTCAGAGCTGGCGAGCGGCGGCCACCAGGCCCTCTGCCGTCGGGACATCCGTGACGAGCTGGTTGAAGTAGCCGCCCTTGGCGCCCGCGACGATGGACAGCACCTTCTCGGCGCCCACCGCGACCGCGATCGTGGCGGGGATGCGGCGCAGCTCCTCCGGCTTCGTGGCGACCAGGCGCTCGCTGCCCGGGTACGTGACGGGCTCGCCGTCACGGTCGTAGACCCGCATGCACACGTCGCCCACGGCCTGGCGCAGGCTGTCGGCGTCGCGCGGCATGAGGGACGGCGTCATCTGCCGCATCAGCGGGGCCGAGCCGACGCCGACGATGGCGCACTTGGCGTGTGCCCACAGGTCCATGACCCGGCGCACGGACGGCTCGTGCTGCAGCGAGTAGAACAGCTCGGGGCCGGGCAGCGCGGGCGCGTAGAGGTAGGCGGGCACGCCGCCGGCGCGTTCGGCCAGGATGCGGGTGGTCTCGTTGGTCTGGAACCAGGGCTGCGGCTCCTCCTGGCCGCCAACGGCGGGCGCGATCGTGACGCCCGGATACTGGCCGAGCCCTTCGCGGGCGCACTCGTAGACCGTGGTGCCGGACGAGACGAGCACGACGTCGCCGGACTCCAGCCCGACCGCCGCCAGCGCCCGGGTCACGGCGGGGGCCAGCCACGGGCCCAGGGTGGGGCCGCTGACCTTGGGGACCAGGTAGACACGCTCCAGGTCGAGCGCCTCGGCCACCTCGGCGGCCAGTGGGCCGTCCGCGAGCGCGGCCGGCCGGTGCACCTTGATCTCGACGATGCCCTGCTTGCGGGCCTCGGTGAGCAGCCTGCTCACGGTCGCCCTGGAGACGCCGAGCCGCTGGGCGATGTCGCCCTGCGTGGCCTCCTCGATGTAGTACTGCTGGGCCGCCGCGTACATCAGCTCAAGCGGGAACCTGGCCTGCGTCTCGGGTGCGACGTCGGCGGCATTCATGCGCGCGCTCCTGTGAACATTTTTGCTGAACCGATGCGCAAACGACTATAGGCGGTGATGTCCCCGGGGGCCACTGCCGCGTTCTCCGCTGGAAAGGCTAGCCGCCATGACGTTCTCCAGACAGGGCTACTACTCTGCGCTTACGATCGGCTGCGCACAGTAATACGGGGGACAGGGGAGAGGCAATGTCCAAGGGGATGTACGTCGCGGTGGCCGTCGGCCTGGTGGTCGGGAACATGGCGCCGCCCGCCGTGGCGGCGGCCACGGTCCTGCGCTGCGACACCTACGTGCACGCGCAGGACCGAGACCTCGGCATCGCGTCCTGCACCAACCCCACGGGCCAGACCTGGAGGTTCCGGGCCGTGGTGGTCTGCGGCCGGGCGCCGGACGTCGTGGGCGAGTGGGTGACGCTCGCGCCGGGCGCGTCGGGGGAGTCCCGGGGATACTGCGGCGGCATCTTCACCAGCGGCGTGGGCGCCGTGGGCGTGGACGAGCGGGTCGCCTGACCGGTCAGCCCGGTGGGGGGAGCTCGCCGGAGCCGCGGGCGATGAGCCGTACGGGCAGCTCGATGTGCTCCGGCGGGCCCGCGTCGCCGCGCAGGCGGCGGAAGAGCAGCTCGGCCGCCACCCGCCCCATCCACGCGGGGTCCTGCGCCACCACGCTCACCCCCGGGGTCAGCAGGTCGGCCAGCTCGAAGTCGTCGAACCCCACCAGCGCCACCCGGCGCCCCGCCAGCGCGCGCAGCGCCGTCACGGTGTAGCGGCCGTTGCCGGTGAACAGCGCGGTGGGCGGATCGTCCAGGGCGAACATGCGGGCCAGGTCGGCGCGTACGCCTTCCAGCGAGGGCGGCCGCATCGACACCAGCCGCTCGTCGAACAGCCCTCCGAGCGCCTGCCGGTAGCCGTTGAGGCGCTCGGCCGCGGTGAAGATCCCCGGCGCGTCCCCGAGGAAGGCGATCCTGCGGTGGCCGTGGCCCATGAGGTGGCGGATCGCCTCCTCGGCGCCGCCCAGATTGTCGGCGAGCACCGTGTCCACGTCGATCCCCGAGCCCGGCGGCCGGTCGGCGAACACCATTGGCGTGCCGGCCTCCAGCTCGGGCCGCAGGTACGTGTGGTCCTCGCCGGCGGGCACCATGATCAGCCCGTCCACGCGGCGCGCGCAGAACGTCTCGACCAGCTCGCGCTCCCTCAGCGGCTCCTCGCTCGACGACCCGCTCAGCAGCAGGCAGCCGTGCTCGATGACGACGTCCTCGACGGCCCGGCTCAGCCCCGAGTAGAACGGGTCCGCCACGTCCTCGATGACCAGCCCGACCGTGGCGGTCCTGCCCCTGCGCAGCACCGCCGCGCTCTCGTTGCGGCTGTAGCCCAGCCGCCCGATGGCCGCGCGCACCCGCTCGGCGGTGGCCGGGTGGACGCCGGGCTCGCCGTTCACGACGCGCGAGACGGTCTTGAGCGCCACGCCCGCCGCCGAGGCGACGTCCTTCATCGTCGGTCTCACGCCAGGATCATTCCTCACCTGGACCAGGCAGACAACGTTGTCAGGGCTTATGCGAGAGTGGTGCCCTATGTCGTTGAGATCTGCCGTGCTGGTCACCGGGTTCGTACTGGCCGCGCTGAACCTGCGCCCCGCCATCGCGGGGATCTCCCCGCTCCTCGACGAGATCATGAAGGACGTGGGCCTGTCGCCCGCCGGCGGCGGCGCCGTCACCACGGTCATGGTGGTCTGCCTCGGCGTGTTCGGGCCGGTCACGCCGCTGCTCGCGCGGCGCTTCGGGCTCGACCGCACGCTGCTGGCCGGACTGCTGGTCATCGCGGCGGGCGTGACGCTGCGCGGCCTCGGCGGCGCGCCCGTGCTCTACCTCGGCTCCGCCCTGGCCGCCACGGCGATCGCCGTCATGAACGTCTCCATGCCCGCCGTCGTCAAGGAGCACTTCCCCACCCGGGTCAACCTGCTGACCGGCGTCTACGTCGCCGCCGTGGTGGCCGGCGCCACCCTCGCCTCCGGGCTGGTCGTCCCCATCGAGCACGCCACCGGGTACGGCTGGCGCGGCGTCTCCGCGCTGCTCGCCGTGCCCGCCCTGCTGGCCGCGCTGCTCTGGCTGCCCCAGGCGCTGCGCAAGCAGAGCGGGGCGCAGAACGGGCCCAGGCCGTTCGGAGCGGTGCTCAGGAGCCCCGTGACCTGGTCCGTGACCGCCCTCATGGGCCTGCAGTCGCTCACCTTCTACGTCATGCTGGCCTGGCTGCCGACGATCTTCCTGGAGGCCGGGCTCCCCGCCGACCAGGCCGGCTACCTGCTCAGCCTGACGAACCTGGTCCAGGTCGGCACCTCGCTGGCGATCCCCGTGCTTGCGGGCCGGCGGGCCTCGCAGGTGCCGTACGTGGTCGGCGCCGGCGTGCTGACCGTGCTCGGCTACCTCGGCATGCTGCTGGCCCCCACGGCCGCGCCCTGGCTGTGGATGATCGTGCTGGGGATCGGCCAGGGGGCCTCGTTCGCGCTGGCACTGCTGATCATCACGCTGCGGCCCGCCGATCCGGCCACCGTGACCGCGCTGTCGGCCGTGGCGCAGTCCGTGGGGTACGGGATCGCGGCGGTGGGGCCGTTGCTGTTCGGGTTCCTCAGGGAGGTCTCCGGCGGCTGGACGGTGCCGCTGCTGGCGGGGCTTGGGGTGCTCGTGGTGCAGATCGCGGCTGGGTGGTTCGCGGGGCGGCCTGCTACCTTAGGTAAGGCTAACCTTTAGGGGGTTCAGGGTGCTGACCGAGACGCTCCAGCGGGTCGCCGACGCGCGTGGCGGGGTGCTGGGCGTCGAGCCGCGCCTGGTCATCGAGCCCGACGGCAGCTGGACGCCGGTCACCGAGCTGCTGCGGGAGCCGTACGTGACGCTGCTCGGGCTGATCGACGAGACGGCCGCGCGCTGGAACGCGCCACGTCACGTCGGCGCGGCGCTGTTCTGGAAGACGTACGGCTACTGGCACACCATGCCCATGGCGCTCGGGTGGGCGCTGGACGGGCGGGTGCCGATCATGCGGCCGGCGGACACGTACTTCAAGGTGTCGGACGCCGGGGTGACGATCGCGGCCACGCGGGTGAGCTGGTCCGAGGGGGCCGCCGCGATCCGCGAGGCGCTGGCCGAGTCGCAGGCGCCGCTGGTGCGGGCCGTCGGCGCGATCGCGAAGGTGGGCGAGCGGACGCTGTGGGGATCCACGGCGGAGGCGCTCGCCCATCCGCTGACCTCGATCGTGCCGGGCGACTACATGCGGCTGCTGAAGGAGATCGGCCCGCCGGTCGACGGGCTGATCGAGCCCGCCGGCGACGGCTACTTCCGCAGGACCTGCTGCCTGTGGATCACACTGCCCGATGTCGAGCCCTGCGGAAGCTGCTGCGTGCTCAGGCCACCACCACGTCGTCCAGCGGCCTGAGCTCGTCGGCGTAGCTCACCGAGACGCGGCGCATGACGCCGGTGCCGTCGATGGAGTACTGGCCGAGCCGCCACAGCGGCGGCGAGTAGGCGTGGATGGAGACGCTTTCGTCCACCGCGCCGTTGAGCCGGTGGATGTGGTCGGGCCCGAACGAGAACGACTGCCCCTCCGTGACCACGGTCTCCAGGTGCTCGCCGCCGATGCGCGGGTTGCACTCCAGGAGCGCGCCCTGCACCACGTGGACGGCGCCGGAGGAGATGTCGTGGTCGTGCCAGCCGGTGTCGTCCTCGGGGCGCCAGCAGAGCAGCCAGACGTCCACGTACGCGTCGCGGTAGAGCGAGGCGTAGTGCCTGCCGCCGTCCTCGGGGAACTGCACCTGGTCCCGCCACTCCTCGGGGTTGGCGGCCAGCTCGTTCACCAGGTCGCGCAGTTCGCGCCGGTCGAGCGTGCGCTCGGGCAACCGGGCACAGGTGCCCCCGTCCTGGATCTGCGTAGTGCTCACTTACGAGTCTCCCTTCTGGCGAGTAGACGACGGGGGTTGACGACCCGGATGGCGTGGCCGGCGGCCGCGCCGAGTCCGGGCTCGGGTGCGGTGGCGTAGGGGGCGTCGGAGCCGTTGACGACGACGTCGATGCCCAGCTCGCGGACGATCGCGTCGATCGCCCGCGGGCCGTAGGAGGAGGTCTCCACGAAGAAGTTCGGATCGACCAGGCCGCGGCTGCCGCCGCCCCTGGCGATCAGGCGCTCGGAGTGGAGCGGGGCCAGCCCCGCGAGGAGGGCGAAGCAGACGCGCAGCTCCGGGTGCCTGGGGCGGACGACGGCGTGGAAGTAGTGCCACGCGGCGTGCATCTGCTGGACGTACGGCACCACGGCTGGCCACCAGGGCGGCGTGCCCGGGGTCTTCGCGGCCGGGCCGGGGTGGACGAACAGCGGAAGGTCCAGGTCCGTCAGCACCTCGAGCAGGCCGTCGTCGGGCACGGCCGTCGCGGGGATCTGCAGCCCCGCGAAGCCGCGGCCGAGGTCGCGGGCCAGGCGCTCGGGGTCGGGCCGGCTGAGGCACGTGGACGCCCAGGCCCCGAACGGCTCGCCCAGCGCGAGCGCGCCGTCGTGGTAGGCGTCGACGACCGGCCAGGACTCCTCGGGCGGCAGGAACTCGATGCCGAGCGGGCTCGACGGCGACACCAGCGCCAGCTCCAGGCCGGTGGTGTCGCGGTGCTCGAGGTCCTGGGGGTCGATCTCGTACGGGGGCTCGTCGTCGAGGAACAACGTCCAGCCGTCGACGAGGGGAGGGGAGGAACGGGCGCGCAGGGCTTCGACGAGCGGGCGCGTCCAGACGTGCTGATGGACGTCGATGCTCACGGCCTCCTCCTTCCCCTATTCCCTACTAACATTACATGTAACCCGCGCCACCTTGCGACACTGAGCTGTGAAGCGTTTCAGTGATACGGTTCAGTGAACCGCTTCACAAGGCCGTTGTCAACGGGCCCGACGCCGCCGGGAACACCGGCGGGCCCGGCGTTCCGGGACGGCGCACGTGCGGTGAGGAGCGCGAATCGTCTGACTGGAATCGGTTCTGTCGGCGCTAGCGAATAGGCTGGCTTAATGCCTCGCAAGAGAGCCACGATCCGGGAGGTGGCTCAGGCCACAGGCCTGTCACCGGCAGCTGTCTCGTACGCGCTGCGCGGCCTGCAGGTTTCCGAGGAGACCATGGAGCGCGTACGCGCGGCGGCCGCCGAGTTGGGCTACGAGGCCGACCCCATCGCCAGGGCCCTGGCCAGCGGGCGCACCGGCATGATCGGCCTGCTGTGCGGCTCGCTGGAGGACCTGTGGCAGCAGTCCCTGGCGGTCGGCATCAGCAGAGGGCTGCGGGAGAAAGACCGCTATGCCCTGATCCTTGACGCGGTGGGCGATCCCGCCCGCGAGCGGGCCTTCGCCCAGCGGCTGCGCGACCAGCGCGTCGATGGCCTGATCGTCCAGCCGATCGATCCGGCGGCGGCGTTCTGGCCCGAGCTGTGCGAGTCGCTGCCGGTGGTCGCGATCGGCGACTCGATCGCGGGCACGGCCGGGGAGGTCGTCTTCGACAACCGGCACGGCGTGACGCTGGCGCTGGAGCACCTGCGCGCGCTCGGCCACCGCCGCATCGCCGTCCTCACCCCGACCCGGGCCAGCACCCCCGACCGGCCCGCCGACGTGCACGTCACCGCCGAGGCCGACCGGCTGGGGCTGGACATCGTGGTCGCCACCGCCCCGCACGGGCTCGCGGGGGCCACCGCCGCGGCGCGGGAGCTGCTGGCGGGGCAGGGGCCGAGCGCGGTGTTCTGCTTCGCGGACTCGATCGCCTACGGAGTTTACGCCGCCGCTCAGGAGCTGGGGCTGGCCGTCCCCGACGACGTGTCGGTCATGGGGTATGACGATCACCCGATGTCCGGGCTGCTCACGCCTGGTCTCACGACCGTCGATTGGGACATCGACGGGATCGTCAAGGCGGCGGTCCGCCTCATCTCGGCGGCGACGGACGGGGGGACCCGGCGGCGGCGCGTCGTCCAGGAGCCCACCCTTCGGGAACGGGGATCGGTCGCCCGCGTGCCGTAACGCCTCCCCGGCCACGGTCCGAGCGTGGGCCCCCGAAAGCGGGTGCCCTCGGGTGGTCAGAGGGGTGGGTGGAGGGTCAGGGCGTGGCGGGAGGTGGCGAGGTCGTCGGTGAGGGGGCGGTCCGCGGTGGGGATGTTGAGGGCGCGGAGGGCGGCGGTGCGTTCGCAGGCCAGGACGATTTCCAGGGGCTCCAGGCAGCGCAGGGCGTTGCGGGCCGCCTGGGTGGCGAAGCCCGCGTGGTCCTCCGTGCCCAGGGAGATCACCGCCGTGCCCGTCGTCACCGGCGTCGCGAGGAGGCGGAGCTCGGCCAGGGCGTCCTGGGCCACGTACTCCAGGATCAGCGCCCCGGACGACCCCGGGCGGTCGGCGAGAAAGGGGTGGTGGCCGGTGTAGGCGGGGTCCATGAGGGTGGCCAGGCGAGCGGCGCTGAGCTGGGCCGTCTGTACGAGCGCGGCACGCGCCGCGTCGAGCGCCAGCGCCAGCGGGGCCGAGTGGAAGTTGCCGTTGTGCCAGGCCAGGGAGCCGGCGATGAGGGGGTTCTCGGCGGCGGCGTTGAGGTCGATCTCGACGGCGGCCGTGGCCCGGTCGAGGGCGTCCACGGCGGCCCCGTGCACCTGGGCGAAGGCCCGGTAGCCGTACGGGTCCTGCACGCGGGTCGCCAGCTCCTGGGTGAGCAGGCCGCGCAGGCGGGCGGCCACGGCGGCCTGGCCGGGGTGGGGGCGGGCCTCCTGTACGGCGGCCGCCAGCGGCTCGGCCGAGGCGCCCACGGCGGTGAACGACATCGCCGCCACGTCGATGACGGCTTCCAGGAGGAGACGGAGGCGGTGGCAGGCGATGGCGGCGTCGGCCAGCGTGGCGGCCCCCGAGCTGATGAACGGCAGCGCGTCCTCCGGAGCGAAGGGGAAGCGCGGCGCGGCGACGTCTAGCGGGGGTGTGGTGTCGGAGGAGGGGAGTGGGGGTTCGTGGTGCCAGGGGAGTTCGCCGAGCAGGCACAGGGCCGTGGTGGCGAGGGCGGAGAGGTCGCCGGTGCCGATGGCGCCGTACGTCTGGATCGGCGGGGTGAAGCCGCCGTTGATCGCCTCGGCCAGCGCCGGCAGGACGGCCGGGTCGATGCCGGAGCCGCCGGTGAGGAGCTGGTTGAGCCGGACCACGAGCATGGCCCGGGCGCGGGCCGGCGGGATCATCGGGCCGGCGCCGCACACGTGGCTGCGGAGCAGGTCGAGGCCGGGCTTGTCGAGGATGACGCCTCTGTTGGCGCCCACGCCGGTGCTCCGCCCGTACACGGGGCCCGTGAGCTCCTGAGCGGTGGCCCACGCGGCCCGGGCCCGATCGAGGGAGACGATCGTGACCCGGGCACCGTCGTACGCGACCTCGTGGACCTGCGCGCAGGTCAGGCCGGCGCCGTCGAGCTCCACCGGCGGTTCAGTCGCCGTCGGGAATGAACAGGCCCAGCAGCCAGCTCACCACGCTGATGATGATCGCGCCCCAGAAGGCGGCCGGATAGAAGTTGTCGACATGGAAGGGGATGTCGAGCTGGGTCGAGATCCAGCTCGTCAGCAGCAGCATGGCCGCGTTGATCACGAGGAGGAACAGGCCCAGGGTCAGAACGATGATCGCGCATCCGAGGGCCTTGACGATGGGCTTGACGATCGCGTTCACGATGCCGAAGATCAACGCCACGATCAGCAGCACGCCCCAGTATTTGGCGGAGTTGGGGGAGGTGCTGACCTCGATGCCGGGGACCAGTTGGATGGCCACCCAGAGGGCCGCCGCCGCGGCGATGGTTCTGATGATGAATCTCACGCTGCTTGATCCTCCCACTTGAGATCGGCACTCCGATAGTGGCGCGACCACTACGATTCTCCGCGGCTACTGTGCGTAGTCGTCGGTTATGGTTGGCCCAACTCGGGAAGAGGCGTCCAGGGGAGGGAGCGAGATGGACGCGAACGGGCTCGAGTCGTTGCCGGCCGACGAGTTGCACGACCGTGCGGTGCGGTATGCCGTACGGCACGGAGACCTGGGGTTTCTCTGGGACCTGTTGAAGGTGATCCCGGCCGCCGAGGCCGCCAGCGGTCACGGGACGGAGGCCGCCAACGATCTCAGCAGGGTCTCCGCGCTGCTCAGCGATGCCATCGCCTCCGGCGAGGGGCAGTTGGGTGAGGCGCTGCGCCCGATCTACATAGAGTATTTGCGTAAACATCCCGACGCCTGACCGTGCTCCCAGGGCGCCGGGGGTGACCGCGCAGGGCCGATGCTGGTCACTCTCCGTAATCACGCGGGTGCGCTCAGCCCGCCAGGCGGGCCTCGGCGCCGCTGTATTGGGCGAAGCCGGGCGTGCTGATCTCCTGCCCGTCACGGGTGATGATCATCGTCTGGTACGGCCCCGCCGCCAGGTCGGCGGCGAAGCGCCTGGACAGCATGGGCCCCATGGCGTAGATGGCGGTCGCGTACGCGTCGGCCTGGCCCAGGTCGGGACCGATCACGGTGACCGAGCCGAGCCCTTCCTCGATGGCCCCCGTGTGCGGGTTGACGATGGGCGCGCCGCCGGAGGTGGCGATGCCGAGGTCGTGGGCGAAGACGACCTTGCGGATCACGTCCTTGCGCGGATCGCGGATGCCGACCCGCCAGCGCTTGCCCGGGGCGGCCGAGCCGCGCACCCTGATGTCCTCGCCCGCGCTGATGCGGTGGTCGCCCGCGCCCGCGTTGACCAGGGCGCGCGAAAGGCGTTCGAGCGCCCAGCCCTTGATGTAGCCCGACGGGTCGGTGACGCCGTTGATGCGGGCCTCGAAGTAGCCGTCGGTGGCCTGGCTGATCTCGTCGCAGCGGTGGAGGACCTCGATGAGCTCGGGGATCTGCTTGATCGTCTGGCCGCGGTTGAGGCGGCCGATCTGGCTGTCCTCTCTTACCGGGCTGAAGGTGTCTTCCACCCACCTCAGCCAGGAGAACGCGTCATCCAGCAGGGGCGTCATCTCACGCACCGGGAGAGCGGTGCGGATGTCCACACTGACCGGCATGCCCATGACCATCTCGACACGGGCGCTTCCGGGGAAAGTCGTCACCTTGCCTCCTTGTCCGCAGCCCACCGTTGCAGATGGCGCGTAATGTGGAGCTAAACCTTTTGCCGTGATTTGAAATAAATCTGTGATCTTGGGACAGCAAGGCGTGACAACGCGCCACGTACATACCTCTTGAACTGCCGTGGACCGGCCACCACCACGTCGCGCTCGGCGATGTCGGGAATCTGGCGGCTCAGGCCGGAGGCGCTCAGGCGCTCCTTGGCGCGCGGGTCGTGCTCGGCGCCCTCGACGAGGATGAGCCCGTACCGGGCCTCCAGGTCGCGCAGCTCGTCGGTGGCGCGCTCGGTGCGGTAGACGGCCACGGTGTCGGGCGTGCCGGCCAGCCGTTCGCGCAGGGCGGCCGCGTCGAGGCCGGTGGCGATCAGCAGGGTCGGCCTGGTCGCGTGGGAGAGCTGGTGACTCCAGACCGCCATGACGGCCGCCATCGCGTACAGGATGAGCGAGCCGGCGCGGCTGAGGTCGGTCACGTACGCCGTGGAGCTGAACTGGTGGGCCACCAGCAGCGCGCCGGCGAGATAGCTGCCGAGCCGCAGGCGCTGCCTGGCCTCCTCGGTGCGGAGGTAGTCGGCGGCCTTGACGGTGATCAGGCCGAACGCGACGAGCAGCGCCGCGGCGGCGTAGGCACTGGGTCGCCACGGGTAGCCGAATCCCGGCTGGATCGCACCGAACTCGGCCACCGCGACCCCGCACCAGAAGAGGATGGGACCTTGGTTCGCATTCGCCTCGCTAGCCATGCCACTCACGATGCTGAATGAACATTAAAGGTTTCTGAGTAGGGTCTGAAACATGGCTAACGTGCGTGTCGAGCGAACTGAGGACGGCGGATTCCGGGCCACGAACGCCCGCGGCGCCGAGGTGCGGATGGGCGGCGGGGACGAGGACGGGGTGTTCACCCCGGTGGAGTTGCTGCTGGCGGCCGTGGGCGGATGCAACATCGTGACGGTCGAGCCGCTGACCGCCAAGCGGGGTCACCGGCTGGTCCGCCTGGCGATGACGGTGCAGGCGGAGAAGGTCGAGCCCAGCAAGCTGGGCCCGGTCACCGTCACGTACGACGTCGAGCTGCCCTCGGAGGAGGCCGACGAGGTGTTCAGGGCGGTCGCGGAGCGGGTGCACGAGAAGTACTGCACGGTGAGCAGGTCGCTTCAGGAAGGTACGGAGGTTCGATTGGAGCTTCCGTAGTCGGATTAAACAGATATTCGACCCCGTTATGACGCGACCGTTGCATTCGTCTCGGTAGCGTTGTAGCAGGTCAAGAGGCCAATAGACCTTCACCGAAGCGGACGCGGAGGGGGACCGCGGTTCGCCAGTGCGGGACCGCCGGCGTTTTGGGGGAATCGCCGGCCTGGACCGCCGCCGATCGGGCCGGGCAGCTTTGGGGGAACTGCCCGGCCCGATCTATGCGTATCCTCCCCTTTCGTGAAGAAAGTGCTGATTGACTGCGACCCCGGCATCGACGACGCGCTCGCTCTGGCCCTGGCCGCCGGCTCCCCCTCCCTGGACGTGGTGGGCATTACCACCGTGGGGGGCAACGTTGACCTCTCCCTGACCACCGCGAACGCCCTGGCGCTGCGCGAGTTCCTGGAAATGGGGAACGTCCCCGTGACGCCGGGCAGTGCCGGCGCCCTCCTGCGCGAGACCGTGCGGGCCACCCGCGTGCACGGCACCACGGGTCTCGGCGGTGTGGTGCTCCCCACCCCGCAGCTGGGGCCCTCGGACGGCCACGCGGTCGACTTCATCGTGGACACGCTGAAGGCCGCTCCGGGCGAGATCACGCTGGTGGCCGTGGGCCCGCTGACGAACATCGCCCTCGCCGTGCGCCGCGAGCCGCGCGTCGTGGAGTGGGCCCGCGAACTGGTGATCATGGGCGGCTCGTTCACGCGTGGCAACCACAATCCGGCGGCCGAGTTCAACATGCTGGCCGACCCGGAGGCGGCCGCCATCGTCTTCGGCGCCGGATGGACGGTGCGGATGCTGGGGCTGGACGTCACCCTGTCCGCCACGGTCACCTCGGACGTCCTGGACCGGATGCGGCCGCTCGGCAAGCTGGCCGAGCTGCTGGTGCCCGCCGCGCAGTTCTACGGAGTGGTGACGGCCGACGGCGGGCCCGCCATCCATGACGCGTGCGCGGTGGCGTACGTGCTCGACCCCTCCCTCTTCACCTGCGTCCCCGCGATGGTGAACGTCGAGACCGCGGGCCTCTACACGCGGGGGATGACCGTGACGGACTTCAAGGTGAGCGAGCAGGACTCGAACGCGCTCGTGGCCACGTCGATCGACGTCAGGGGATTCTGGGAGCTGGTGCTGGGAGCGTACGAGAGGCTGGCGGGGCGGCTCGGATGATGTGCGGGCAGGGCTCGGCGGCTGATACAGTTACACCTGTTGCGCCGCTAGCTCAGTTGGTCAGAGCAGCTGACTCTTAATCAGCGGGTCCGGGGTTCGAGTCCCTGGCGGCGCACAGCGAAAAGCCCAGGTCACTCAGGTGGCCTGGGCTTTTTTGATCAGGCGGGCGCCGGGCATCGGCGCGTCAGGATCGGGAAGGTCTCGGCGCACACCCGGCCGAGGCGCCCGCGGTGGAAGACGAGCGGGTCGTCGTCGGAGTCGTTCACGGTGAGCGACACCACCTTGGCGAGGATCAGCTCGTGGTCGCCCACCACGTGGCTCAGATCGAGGACGCAGTCGATCCACGCGACCGCGTCCGTGATCGCCGGGTGCCCGCTCTCCCGCACCGACCAGCCGACCCCCGAGAACTTGTCGCTCCCCTTGGCCGCGAACGACCGGCACACCTGCTCCTGCCCGGCCCCCAGCACGCTGATCGTGAAGGCGCCCGCGGCCTTGATGCGGGGCCAGGTGGCCGAGGTGTGGGCGGCGCAGAAGCTCACGATGGGCGGGTCGAGGGAGACGGAGGTGAAGGAGTTGACCGTGAAACCGTGCGGTTCGCCGTCCTCCAGCGCCGCGATCACGACGACCCCCGTCGGGTAGTGGCCGAGGACGCGCCTCAGCCTCAGGCTGTCGATCATCGTGTGCTCCAGCGCCGCTTGAGCTCGTCGAGGTGGCGCAGCCCGTCGAGGACGGTGTCCGTGTCCGGGACGAAGTCGATGAGACAGGCGACCTCGTCCACGCCGATCTCCTGGAGCGAGCTCAGCACCGCCATGCCGTCGTCGACCGTGCCGAACAGGCCGCCCGTGTCGAAATAGCGGTCGAACGAGACCTCCAGGAGGAACTCGATGTCCTCCGGGTCCATCGAGTCCGGGTCGATGCCGGGCATCAGGTCCTCGGCCGCCTTCAGCACCAGGCCGAGGGAGCTGCGCAGGTAGTCGGTGAAGGGCTGGTGGACGATCTCGCGCACGCGGGCGCGGTCCTCGCCGATGAAGGTGTGCAGCATGAGCGCGACGTGGCCGGTGCCGTTGTGCGCCCTGGCGTAGTGCTCGCGGTAGTCGGCGACCTTGCGTACGAGGTCGTCCAGGCTCTGGCCGAGCAGGTGCGTCAGGATGCCGTAGCCGAGATCGCCCGCCTGGCGGAACGTCTCCGGGTTGCCCGAGCTGGTGAGCCACGTGGGCAGCTCCGGCTGGACCGGCGCCGGGTAGGCGCGCAGCTTGACCGACTCGCCGGCCCCGTCGACCAGCTCCACCTCCTCCTGCCGCCACAGCCGCCGCACCGTGTCGATGGTGTCCGTCGTCACCTGCCGGCGGCCGGCGTAGTTCTCGGGCCGCAACGCGAAGTCGACCACGTGCCAGCCCGGGGCGAACGACACGCCGACCCGGCCGCCGGACAGGTTGTCCACCATGGCCCATTCCTCGGCGATGCGAACCGGGTGGTGCAGCGGCGCCACGACGCTGCCCGCGCGGATGGCGACCCGCTCGGTCACGGCGGCGACGGCCGCGGCGCTCACGGCGGGATTGGGATATCGGCCGCCGAATTCATGAAAATGCCGCTCGGGTGTCCACACCGCGGAGAATCCATGGGTGTCGGCGAACCTGGCCCCTTCCAGCAGCAGCCGGTACTGGTCGGTTCCCGCCCTGACATCGTCCGCGAAATAGAATAGACCAAAGTCCATCGTTTCTCCTTGCGTACCGCGTTGATGCGCCCGGTCCGGGTGTCACAAGTATTTGTGAGCGGAGAAAGCGGGGTAACCCCTAGCGCCCACTAGGCGTGCCGGCCGTCGGGCGTCCGCCCTGCTGAGCACGGCCTGACGCGCTCGGGCAACCCTTACCGCCCCTTATCCCGACGCGGCTTCACCACGCGCCGGACCGTCGGCGGATTCGTTAGGGGAATACCTCCGGACATTAGGGGGCGAATCCCGTGGCTACGCCGCGGCCGCATGGGCTGGAATGAACGGTGATATCCCGCGGCGTGGTGCCGAATTCCCTGTCGGCCGAGGAAGGAATGTCCAGTGATCACCGAAACCGGAGCGTGGGTACGGCGGTTCTTCGCCGCGCCGGCATCCGCCACCCGTCTGATCTGCTTCCCGCACGCGGGCGGCTCCGCTTCCTATTTCCACCCGGTCGCCAAACAGCTCGCACCGCGGTTCGACGTCCTGGCGATCCAGTATCCGGGCCGGCAGGAACGCCGCCTGGAGCCGTGCATCGACGACATCGGCACCCTCGCCGACCGCCTCACCGGGGAGATCCTGCCCCTGGCGGACCGGCCGATGGCCTTCTTCGGGCACAGCATGGGCGCGGTGGTCGCGTTCGAGGTGGCCAAGAGGCTGATGGGCGACGGCGTCTCGCCGCTGGTGCTCTTCGCGTCCGGCCGGCGCGCGCCGTCGAGCGTACGCGTCGAGACCGTGCACAAGGAGGGCGACCGGGCGCTCATCGCCGAGGTGCGGCGGCTCGGCGGCACCGACACGCGGATGCTGGACGACCCCGAGCTCGTGAACATGATCCTTCCGTCGCTGCGCGGCGACTACACGGCGATCATGACCTACCGCTGCCCGCCCGGCATCAAGATCGACGCGCCGATCATCACCCTGGTCGGCGACTCCGACCCGCACGTGTCGCTGGAGGAGGCCAAGCGCTGGAAAGAGCACACCAGCGGCCCGTTCGACATGCACGTCTTCCGCGGCGGCCACTTCTACCTGAACTCACACGCGGCAGCGGTCATGCGGAAGATCACCGAGAACATCCCCGCCGTCGAGGCGTAGGTCCCCCTTTCGGTTGCAGGAAGAGTACGAGGCGAGAATGGCTGCGAACGACACCAAGCTCATCGAGGCCCTGCGTTCCTCATTGAAAGAGACGGAACGGCTGCGTGCGCAGAACCGTTCTCTCGCCGAGGCGGCGCGCGAGCCGATCGCGATCGTCGGAATGGCCTGCCGCTACCCGGGCGAGGTCCTGTCACCGGAGGACCTGTGGGACCTGGTGGCCACGGGCGGGGACGCGATCGGGGAGTTCCCCGCCGATCGCGGCTGGGACCTCGAGAAGCTGTACGACCCGGACCCGGACAGCCGTGGGACGTCGTATGCGCGGCATGGCGGGTTCTTGTATGACGCGGCGGAGTTTGATTCGGGGTTTTTCGGGATTTCGCCGCGTGAGGCGTTGGCGATGGATCCGCAGCAGCGGTTGCTGCTGGAGGCGTCGTGGGAGGCGATCGAGCGGGCGGGTGTCGACCCGGCGGGGTTGCGCGGCAGCCGTACCGGCGTGTTCGCCGGGGTGATGTACCACGACTACGCCCCTCAGGTGTCCTCCGTGCCCCAGGAACTGGAGGGCCTGGTCGGGACCGGCAACTCGGGCAGCATCGCCTCGGGCCGGGTGGCGTACACGTTCGGGTTCGAGGGCCCGGCGGTGACCGTGGACACGGCGTGCTCGTCGTCGCTGGTGGCGTTGCACCTGGCGGTTCAGGCGCTGCGATCGGGGGAGTGCGATCTGGCGCTGGCCGGCGGTGTCACGGTGATGGCCACGCCGGGCACGTTCGTGGAGTTCTCGCGGCAGCGCGGGTTGTCCCCTGATGGGCGGTGCAAGGCGTTCTCGGCTTCGGCGGACGGCACGGGCTGGGCCGAGGGTGTCGGCATGCTGCTGGTGGAGCGACTGTCGGACGCGCGGCGTAATGGCCACCGGGTGCTGGCGGTCGTCAAGGGCTCGGCGATCAACCAGGACGGCGCCAGTAACGGCCTGACCGCGCCGAACGGTCCTTCCCAGCAGCGGGTGATCCGGCAGGCCCTGGCCAACGCCGGGCTCGCGGCCGGGGACGTGGACGTGGTCGAGGCGCACGGGACCGGGACCAGCTTGGGTGACCCGATCGAGGCGCAGGCTTTGATCGCGACCTACGGCCAGGAGCGGGACCGGCCGTTGTGGCTGGGGTCGCTGAAGTCGAACATCGGTCACTCCCAGGCTGCGGCCGGGGTGGGTGGCGTGATCAAGATGGTCATGGCGATGCGGCACGGGGTGCTGCCGCAGACCTTGCACGTGGACGAGCCGTCCCCACATGTGGACTGGTCAGCCGGGGCCGTCGAGCTGCTGACCGAGGCCCGGTCGTGGGACGTTCAGGATCATCCGCGCCGTGCCGCCGTCTCGTCGTTCGGGGTGAGCGGCACCAACGCGCATGTGATCATCGAGCAGGGTGAGGAGACCGACGCGGTCGCCGGCGACGGCACGGGGCTGCCGGTGGTGCCGTGGCTGATCTCGGCGAAGACGCCCGAGGCGCTGGCCGGGCAGGCCGAGCGGCTCGCGTCATGGGTGGAGGAACGCCCGGAGCCGGACACCGCCGGGGTCGCGTGGACGCTGGCGACCGGTCGTACCGTGCTGGAGCAGCGTGCGGTCGTGGTCGGTGCGGATCGTGACGAGTTACTGGCCGGGTTGCGGGCGCTGGTCTCGGATGGGGTTTCCGGGAGTGGTTCTGGCGGAAAGCTGGCGTTGTTGTTCGCCGGCCAGGGGAGCCAGCGGGTCGGTATGGGCCGGCAGTTGGCCGAGTCGTTCCCGGTGTTCGCTGAGGCGCTGGAGGAGATCGACCGACTCCTGCCGATCCGTGAGGTGATGTTCGACGACCCGGATGGGGTGTTGAACGAGACCGGGATGACTCAGCCGGCGTTGTTCGCCTTCGAGGTCTCGCTGTATCGGCTGCTGGAGTCCTTGGGGGTCCGGGCGGGTGTGCTGGTCGGGCATTCGATCGGTGAGATTGCCGCCGCGCACGTGGCCGGTGTGTTCTCGCTGGCGGATGCGTGTGCTCTGGTGGCGGCCCGAGCGCGGTTGATGCAGGCCCTGCCGGCGGGCGGCGCGATGCTGGCGATCGCCGCGCCCGAGGCGGAGGTTCTCCCGATGCTGGGGGACCGGGTCGGGATTGCGGCGGTCAACGGTCCGGCTGCGGTGGTGGTCTCCGGCGACGCTGAAAAGATCGCGGAGATCGAGGAGCGGGTGAGCGTTCGGACGCGCAGGTTGCGGGTCTCGCACGCTTTCCATTCGCCGTTGATGGAGCCGATGTTGGCGTCCTTTGAGGAGGCCATCTCCGGGTTGACCTACCACGAGCCTACTCTTGCGATCGTTTCCAACCTCACCGGCCGGCTGGCCGAGCCAGGCCAGCTCACCCGTCCCGGTTACTGGGTGGAGCACGTGCGCCAGGCTGTGCGGTTCGCCGACGGGGTGACGGCTTCAGGGGCGAGCCACTTCCTGGAGGTCGGCCCGGACGGGGTGCTGACCGGGCTGGCTCAGCAGAGCATCGCCGACGGTGTGTTCATCCCTGCCAGCCGCAAGGACCGCGACGAGGTCCGCTCTCTGATCGAGGCGCTCGGCCGGCTGCACACCCACAACATCGCCGTGGACTGGACCGCGGTACTGGCACCGACCGGGCAGGTCGATCTGCCCACCTACGCCTTCCAGCACCAGCGGTACTGGATGTCGGCGCGGGCCGACGCCGGGGACATGGCCGGGGCCGGGCTCGCGGCAATCGATCACCCGCTGCTGAGCGCGGTGACCGAGATCGCCGGCGGCGAGTCCGTGATCTTCAGCGGCCGGCTCTCCGTGGCCGCGCAGCCGTGGCTGGCCGACCACGCCGTCAACGGCACGATTCTCCTGCCCGGAACGGCGTTCCTGGAGCTGGCGTTGCAGGCCGGGGACGAGGTCGGTTGCCCGGTCGTACAGGAGCTCACTCTTCAGGCACCGCTGCTGCTGCCCGCCGACGGCGGGCGCCAGCTGCAGGTGCTGGTCGGCAGCGGTGACGACGCCGGAGTGCGGCCGGTCTCGATCCACTCCCGCGCCGACGGCGACGCCCCCTGGGTGCTGCACGCCGATGGCACGCTGGCCGATGCCGCGCCCGCGCCCGTGGAAGGGCTGGAGCAGTGGCCGCCGTCCGGCGCCGCCGTGATCGACGTGTCCGACGCCTACGACCTCCTCCTGGACATGGGATACGAGTACGGGCCCGTCTTCCAGGGTCTGCAGGCGGCCTGGTCCCGAGATCGCGACGTGTTCGCCGAGGTCGCGCTGCCCGAGCAGGCGCACGCCGACGCGGCCAGGTCGGGACTGCACCCCGCCCTGCTGGACGCCGCCATGCACGCGCAGCTGATCGCCGGGGACGGGCAGACCGTCCTGCCGTTCTCCTGGGGCGGAGCGCGGCTGCACGCGGCAGGCGCGAGCAGCGTCCGGGTGCGGATCTCCCGCATCCGGGACACCTCCATCGCCCTGACCATCGCCGACGCCGACGGCGCGCCGGTGCTGTCGGTCGAGTCGCTGGCCGTGCGGCCCGTCTCGGCCGGTCAGCTCACCGCCGCTCGCGGCGACCACGCCGACGCGCTGTTCCGCGTGGACTGGACACCGCTCTCGCTCGCCCCCGCCGGGGTCGAGGAGCTGCCCGAGCTGACGGCCGTCGCCGAGGATGCCGCCGTGCCCGAGGCCGTGACGTACGTGGTGTCCGCGCCGGAGGGCGAGGTCCTCGACGCCGTCCACGAGATCACCGCCGAGGCCCTGGGCGTGATCCAGGAGTGGCTCGCCGACGAGCGGTTCACGTCGTCGCGGCTGGTCGTGGTGACGCGTGGTGCGGTGGCCGTACAGGCCGCCGAGGGCCTGGACGTCGGCACGGCCCCGGTGTGGGGCCTGGTACGGGCGGCCGAGGCGGAGAATCCGGGCCGGTTCGTACTGGTGGACGTGGACGGCAGCGCGGAGTCGTGGCGTGCCCTGGGTTCGGTGGTCGCTTCGGGAGAGCCGGAGGCGGCTGTTCGCGACGGGCAGGTGAGGGTTCCCCGGCTGGTGAAGGCAGCGGTGTCCGCGGGCGAGCCGGTGTTCGGCCCGGACGGCACGGTGCTGGTGACCGGTGGCACGGGTGGACTGGGTGCCCTGGTGGCGCGGCACCTGGTGACGGCGCATGGAGTGCGCAGGCTGGTGCTGGTGAGCCGGCGTGGCCTGGAGGCGCCCGGCGCCGCCGACCTCGTGGCGGAGCTGGCCGAGCTGGGAGCCGAGGTCGCGGTCGAGGCCTGCGACGTGGCCGACCGGGAGGCGCTGGCCCGCGTTGTCGCTTCGGTGGCGGACTCGTTGACCGGGGTGGTGCACGCGGCCGGGGTGAGTGACAACGGCCTGGTGGGGTCGCTGTCGGTGGAGCGGCTCGCGCGGGTGCTGGGGGCCAAGGCGGCAGCTGCGTGGCATCTGCATGATCTGACGGCGGGTCTGGACCTGTCGGCGTTCGTGCTGTTCTCGTCGGCCGGGGGTCTGGTGCTGGCGGCGGGGCAGGCCAACTACGCGGCGGCGAACGTGTTCCTGGATGCCCTGGCGTCGTACCGGCGGTCGATGGGGTTGGTGGCGACGTCGCTGGCGTTCGGCCTGTGGGACACCGACGCGGGCATGGGCGGCGCGCTGAGCGAGGCCGACTTCGAGCGCATGCGGCGTCAGGGCCTGCCGGCGCTGTCGGTGGAGGAGGGGCTGGCGCTGTTCGACGCCGGGTCGGCCGGTGACACGGCGGTGCTGGTGCCGTTGCGGGTGGACGCGACGGCCCTGCGGAGCCGCGGCGAAGGGCTTCCGGCGCTGTTGCGCGGGCTCGTACGCGGTCCCGCGCGGCAGGTGGCGCGTGCGGCGGGAACGGGGCTGGCACGGCGGCTGGCGGGGTTGGAGGCCGACCAGCGGGACCGGATGCTGCTGGAGCTGGTCCGGCAGCAGGTCGCCAAGGTGCTCGGACACGCTTCGATGGACGCGGTCCAGCCGGATCGCGCCTTCCAGGAGCTGGGCTTCGACTCGCTGACCGCCGTGGAGTTCCGCAACCAGCTGATCGCCGCCACCGGGCTGCGGTTGCCGGCGACGTTGGTGTTCGATTTTCCGACGGCTGAGGCGGTGGCCGGGTATCTGGCGGGTGAGCTGGCCGGTGGGCGGTCGTCGGAGGCCGTGGTGGCCACCACGATGGCGACGGACGAGCCGATCGCGATTGTCGGGATGGCGTGCCGGTATCCGGGGGGTGTGGTTTCGCCGGAGGGTTTGTGGGAGTTGGTGTTCTCGGGTCGGGATGCGGTGGGGGAGTTCCCCGCCGATCGCGGCTGGGACCTCGAGAAGCTGTACGACCCGGACCCGGACAGCCGTGGGACGTCGTATGCGCGGCATGGCGGGTTCTTGTATGACGCGGCGGAGTTTGATTCGGGGTTTTTCGGGATTTCGCCGCGTGAGGCGTTGGCGATGGATCCGCAGCAGCGGTTGCTGCTCGAAACGTCGTGGGAGGCGGTTGAGCGGGCGGGGATCGATCCTCACGGGTTGCGTGGCAGTCGGACGGGTGTGTTCGCCGGTGTGATGTATCACGACTACGGGTTGGGGACTCCGGCGAACACCAGTGGTGGGAGTTTGGTGTCGGGTCGGGTCTCCTACACGTTGGGGCTGGAGGGCCCGGCGGTGACCGTGGACACGGCGTGTTCGTCGTCGTTGGTGGCTTTGCATTGGGCTGCTCAGGCGTTGCGGTCCGGTGAGTGCGATCTGGCGCTGGCCGGTGGTGTGACGGTGATGTCGACGCCGGGGATGTTCATCGAGTTTTCGCGGCAGCGGGGGCTGGCGGCGGATGGGCGGTGCAAGGCGTTCTCGGCCTCGGCGGATGGGACGGGTTGGGGTGAGGGTGTCGGTGTGCTGCTGGTGGAGCGGCTGTCGGACGCTCAGCGCAACGGTCACCAGGTGCTGGCGGTCCTCAAGGGCTCGGCGATCAACCAGGACGGCGCGAGCAACGGGATCACAGCTCCGAACGGTCCTTCCCAGCAGCGGGTGATCCGCCAGGCCCTGGCGAACGCTGGTTTGTCGGCCGCTGATGTGGATGTGGTCGAGGCGCACGGGACTGGTACGACGCTGGGTGACCCGATCGAGGCGCAGGCTTTGATCGCGACGTATGGCCAGGAGCGGGACCAGCCGCTGTGGCTGGGGTCGCTGAAGTCCAACTTCGGTCACACGCAGGCCGCCTCCGGTGTCGGTGGCGTGATCAAGATGGTCATGGCGATGCAGAACGGCTTCATGCCCCGGACCTTGCACGTGGACGAGCCGTCGCCGCATGTGGACTGGTCGGCCGGTGCCGTTGAGCTGCTGACCGAGGCGCAGCCGTGGGAGCAGAACGGGCACGCCCGTCGTGCGGCGGTCTCCTCGTTCGGGATCAGCGGCACCAATGCGCATGTGATCATCGAGCAGGGGCCGGGGGCAGACGAGCAGTCGGAGCCTGTTGACGAGCCGCCGGTGGTGCCGTGGGTGGTCTCGGCCAAGGATCCGCAGGCGCTCAGGGCTCAGGCGTCTCGACTGGCGTCGTGGCTGGAGGAGCGGCCGGAGCTGAAGACGGCCGATGCTGCTTGGTCGTTGGCCACGGGGCGGGCCGTGTTGGAGCAGCGTGCGGTCGTGGTGGGCGCTGACCGTGACGAGCTGCTGGCCGGGTTGCGGGCGGTGGCCGAGGGTTCCCCGGAGGTGGCGGCTGGTGGTCGGCTGGCGTTGCTGTTCGCCGGTCAGGGGAGTCAGCGGGTCGGGATGGGCCGGCAGTTGGCCGAGGCGTTCCCGGTGTTCGCTGAGGCGCTGGAGGAGATCGACCAGCTTCTGCCGATTCGTGAGGTGATGTTCGACGACCCGGATGGGGTGTTGAACGAGACCGGGATGACCCAGCCGGCGCTGTTCGCCTTCGAGGTCGCGCTTTATCGGCTGCTGGAATCCTTCGGCATCCGCGCGGATGTGCTGGTCGGGCATTCGATTGGGGAGATCGCCGCCGCGCACGTGGCCGGAGTCTTCTCGCTGGCCGATGCGTGCGCCTTGGTGGCGGCTCGGGCGCGGTTGATGCAGGCTCTGCCGACCGGCGGCGCGATGCTCGCGATTGCGGCACCCGAGGCGGAGGTTCTGCCGCTGCTGGGGGACCGGGTCGGGATCGCGGCGGTCAACGGCCCGGCTGCGGTGGTGGTCTCCGGAGATGCCGAGGCGATCGCGGAGATCGAGGGGCGGGTGAGTGTTCGGACGCGCAGGTTGCGGGTCTCGCATGCTTTCCATTCGCCGTTGATGGAGCCGATGCTGGCCGACTTCGAGGAGGCCATCTCCGGTCTGACCTACCACGAGCCGACGGTCGCGATCGTTTCCAACCTCACCGGCCAGTTGGCCGAGCCGGGGCAGCTGACCAGCCCGAGCTATTGGGTGGAGCACGTGCGCCAGGCCGTGCGGTTCGCCGACGGGGTGACGGCTGCGGAGGCCGGTTGCTTCCTGGAGGTCGGCCCGGACGGGGTTCTGACGGGGCTGGCCCAGCAGAGCATCGCCGACGGGGTGTTCATCCCTGCCACCCGCAAGGACCGGGATGAGGTCCGCGCGCTGGTGGAGGCGCTCGGCCGGCTGCACACCCACGGCATCACCGTGGACTGGACAGCGGTGCTGACCCCGGCCAGGCACGTAGACCTGCCCACCTACGCCTTCCAGCGGGAGCGGTACTGGGTCAATGCGCAGGTCGAGGCCCGTGAGATGAGTTCTGTCGGGCTGGCGGACGTGGACCATCCGCTGCTGGGCGCCATGACCGAAGTGGCCGCCGGAGAGTCCGTGGTCTTCAGCGGCCGGTTGTCGGTGGACACGCAGCCCTGGCTGGCCGATCACATGGTCAGCGACACGATCCTGCTCCCCGGCACGGCGTTCCTGGAGCTGGCGCTGCACGCCGGGAACGAAGTGGGCTGCTCGCGCCTGCAGGAGCTCACTCTTCAGGCGCCGCTGCTGCTGCCTGCGGACGCCAGCTGTCAGCTGCAGGTCGTGGTGGGCGCGAGCGACGAGTCCGGGACGAGGCCGGTCTCGATCCACTCCCGTGTCGAGACCGACGCCGCGGGCGCGTGGACGGGGCATGCCGAAGGCGCGCTGACCACGGCTCCGCCGGTGTCGGTGTCGGCGTCCAGGCTGGAGCAGTGGCCGCCGTCCGATGCCGTCGGGATCGACGTGGCAGACGCCTACGACATGCTGCTGGACCGCGGTTACGAGTACGGGCCGGTCTTCCAGGGGCTGCAGGCGGCCTGGCGGCGCGGCGAAGAGATGTTCGCCGAGGTCGCGCTGCCGGAGCAGGCCTTCGGCGACGCGGGACGCTTCGGGATCCACCCGGCTCTGCTGGACGCCACGCTGCACGCGCAACTGGTCGCCGGGGACGGGCCGACGGTCCTCCCGTTCTCCTGGGCCGGAGTGGATCTGCACGCGGCCGGCGCGACCGGCGTACGGGTGCGGATCTCCCCCTTGCGCGACAACGCCATCGCTCTGACCATCGCCGATCCCACCGGGGCTCCGGTCCTGTCGGTGGAGTCGCTCGCCGTACGCCCGATCTCGGCTGACCAGCTCGCCGCGGCCAAGAGGAACAGCCTCGAGTCGCTGCACCACCTCGATTGGAGCACGGTTCCGGCCGATCCCGCGGCGCAGGCGCCCACATGGGCATTGCTTGAGGGACTCGCCGAAACCGGGACGGTTCCGGAGTGCGTGCTGGTGGCGGCCCCGGTAGGACGGGGAGCAGTGCATGAGGTGCTGGGCCTGCTGCAGGAGTGGCTGGCGGACGAGCGGTTCACGTCGTCGCGGCTGGTCGTCGTCACGCGCGGCGCGGTGGCGGCGGGTCCGGCGGATGTGCCGGATCCGGCGCAGGCGGCGGTGTGGGGTCTGGTACGGGCCGCGCAAGGCGAGCAGCCGGGCCGGTTCGTGCTGCTCGATCTGGATGACGACACACCTGAGGACATGATCGGCCGGGCGCTGGCCTGTGGCGAGGCCCAGGTGGCGGTGCGGGCCGGTGAGGTGCGGGCGCCGCGCCTGGCCCGGGCGGCGGTGCCCGAGGGCCTGAGGCCGGTGTTCGAGCCGGAGTCGACCGTGCTGGTCACCGGTGGTACGAGTGGCCTGGGCGCGCTGGTGGCCCGGCACCTGGTCACGGCGTACCAGGTGGGGCATCTGGTCCTGGTCAGCAGGCGGGGCGCGGACGCTCCGGGGGCCGCAGAGCTGGTGGCGGAGCTGTCCGCGCTGGGCGCCGAGGTGAGTGTGGCCGCCTGCGACGTGAGCGACCGTGACGCCGTTGCCGAGCTGATCGCCTCCATGCAGCGCCCGCTGGCCGGTGTCGTGCACGCGGCCGGTGTCCTGGACGACGGCGTGATCACTTCCCTGACGTCCGAACGGCTCGACACGGTCATGCGGCCCAAGGCCGACGCCGCCTGGCACCTGCACGAGCTGACCCGGGATCTGGATCTGTCGGCGTTCGTCCTGTTCTCCTCGATCGCCGGGGTGCTGGGTGGCCCTGGCCAGGGCAACTACGCGGCGGCGAACGCGTACCTGGACGCCCTGGCGGAGCACCGCAAAGCACAGGGGCTGCCCGCGATCTCGCTGGCCTGGGGCCTGTGGAACACGGGCGGCATGACCGAGGAGCTGACCGAGGCCGACCTGCGCCGCATGGAGCGCGTGGGGCTGAAGCCGCTGTCGGAGGCAGAGGGCCTGACGCTCTTCGACGCCGCGCTGTGCTCCGACCGGCCGGTGCTGGTCGCGGCGCGGTTCGCGCAGGCCAGGAGCGCTCGCACCCAGCCGCGGCGGGCCGCCGCGGTCAACGGGCTCGCGGACCGGCTGGCCGCCATGGAGCCGGCCGAACGGCAGTCGGCACTGTCGAACCTGGTGCGCCAGGAGGTGGCGACCGTCCTGGGCCACGCCTCGGCCGACGCGGTACAGCCCGATCGGACGTTCCAGGATCTCGGCTTCGACTCCCTCACCGCGGTCGAGTTCCGCAACCGGCTCGCCACGGTCACCGGGCTGCGCCTGCCGGCCACGCTGATCTTCGACTACCCGACCGCCGCCGCGGTCGCCGATTACGTGGACTCGGAGCTGACGGGGGACGCGTCCGCGGCGTCCGTCGCCGTGGCCCGGACGGCGATCGACGACGAGCCGATCGCGATCGTGGGGATGGCCTGCCGTTACCCGGGTGGCGTGGTGTCTCCGGAAGGTCTGTGGGAGCTCGTCTCCTCCGGCACGGACGCGATCGGGGAGTTCCCCACCGACCGTGGCTGGGACCTCGGCAGGGTGTACGACCCCGACCCGGAGAGCAAGGGCACCTCCTACGTACGCCACGGCGGGTTCTTGTACGAGGCCGCCGAGTTCGACCCCGGGTTCTTCGGGATCTCGCCGCGCGAGGCGTTGACCATGGATCCGCAGCAGCGGCTGCTGCTGGAGACCTCGTGGGAGGCGCTTGAGCGCGCCGGTGTCAGCCCCGTCGCGCTGCGCGGCAGCCGGACCGGGGTGTTCGCCGGTGTGATGTATCACGACTACGGGCTGGGCACTCCGGCGTCGACCAGCGGCGGCAGCCTGGTGTCCGGGCGGGTGTCGTACACGTTCGGGTTCGAGGGCCCGGCCGTGACCGTGGACACCGCCTGCTCGTCGTCCCTGGTCGCGCTGCACCTGGCGGCGCAGGCGCTGCGGTCCGGTGAGTGCGACCTCGCGCTGGCCGGTGGTGTGACGGTGATGTCGACGCCGGGCACGTTCATCGAGTTCTCCCGCCAGCGCGGCCTGGCCACGGACGGCAGGTGCAAGTCCTTCGCCGCCGCGGCGGACGGTACCGGTTGGGGCGAAGGCGCCGGCGTGCTGCTGGTGGAGCGGCTGTCGGACGCCCGCCGCAACGGGCACCAGGTGCTGGCGGTCGTCAAGGGCTCGGCGATCAACCAGGACGGTGCGAGCAACGGGATCACGGCTCCGAACGGTCCTTCCCAGCAGCGGGTGATCCGGCAGGCGCTGGCCAACGCTGGTCTGTCGGCCGGGGACGTGGATGTGGTCGAGGCGCACGGCACGGGCACCAAGCTCGGCGACCCGATCGAGGCCCAGGCGCTCCTCGCGACCTACGGCCAGGACCGGGAGCAGCCGCTGTGGCTGGGGTCGCTGAAGTCGAACTTCGGCCACACGCAGGCCGCGGCCGGTGTCGCCGGGGTCATCAAGATGGTGATGGCCATGCGCCGTGGCCTCATGCCCCGGACCTTGCACGTGGACGAGCCGTCGCCGCACGTGGACTGGTCTGCGGGTGCCGTTGAGCTGCTGACCGAGGCCCGCCCGTGGGAGCGGCAGGACCGGCCGCGGCGGGCGGCGGTCTCCTCGTTCGGCATCAGCGGCACGAACGCTCACGTGATCATCGAGCAGGTTGACGCCGAGGTCGCGAGTGATGACGCGGTTCTGCCCATGGTGCCGTGGCTGATCTCGGCCAGGACCACCGAAGCGCTGCAGGCCCAGGCCCGGCGTCTGGAGTCGTGGGTCTCGGAGGAGACCTCGATCGCCGGTACGGGCGCGGCGCTGGCGTTGAACCGGGCGGTGCTGGAGCAGCGTGCGGTCGTGGTGGGCGCCGACCGTGAGGAGCTGCTGGCCGGGTTGCGGGCGCTGGCCTCGGACGTGGTTTCCGAGAGTGGCTCTGGTGGCAGGCTGGCGTTGCTGTTCGCCGGTCAGGGAAGCCAGCGGGTCGGGATGGGCCGGCAACTCGCCGAGGCGTTCCCGGTGTTCGCCGAGACGCTGGAGGAGATCAACCAGCTCCTGCCGATCCGCGAGGTCATGTTCAACGACCCGGACGGGGTGTTGAACGAGACCGGCATGACCCAGCCCGCACTGTTCGCCTTCGAGGTCGCCTTGTACCGGCTGCTGGAGTCCTTCGGGGTCCGCGCCGATGTGCTGGTCGGTCACTCGATCGGGGAGATCGCCGCCGCGCACGTGGCCGGGGTGTTCTCGCTGGCCGACGCATGCGCCCTGGTGGCGGCCCGAGCCCGGCTGATGCAGGCACTCCCGACCGGCGGCGCGATGCTCGCGATCGCGGCACCCGAGGCGGAGGTTGTACCGCTGCTGGAGGGCCAGGTCGGGATTGCGGCGGTCAACGGCCCGACTGCGGTGGTGATCTCCGGAGACGCCCAAAAGATCGCGGAGATCGAGGAGCGGGTCAGCGCTCGGACACGCAGGCTGCGAGTCTCCCATGCTTTCCACTCGCCATTGATGGAGCCGATGCTGGCGTCCTTCGAGGAGGCCATCTCCGGTCTGACCTACCACGAGCCGACGGTCGCGATCGTCTCCAACCTCACCGGCCAACTGGCCGAGCCAGGCCAGCTGACCACCCCGAGCTACTGGGTGGAGCACGTGCGCCAGGCCGTGCGGTTCGCCGACGGAGTGACGGCCGCCGGGGCGAGCCACTTCCTGGAGGTCGGCCCGGACGGAGTGCTGACCGGGCTGGCTCAGCAGAGCATCGCCGACGGCGTGTTCATCCCCGCTGCCCGCAAGGACCGCGACGAGGTCCGTACCCTGGTCGAAGCCCTGGGACGGATGCACGCCTGTGGTCTGACCGTCGATTGGGAGGCGTTCTTCGCCCCCGTGGGGACGCAGCGGGCGGACCTGCCCACCTACGCCTTCCAGCGGGAGCGGTACTGGGTGCCCGCCGCTCAGGGCACCGGCGATGTGGACGCGGCCGGGCTGGGCGCCGTCGATCATCCGTTGCTGAGCGCGGTGACCGAGGTGGCCGGTGGCGAGTCGGTGGTCTTCAGCGGCCGGTTGTCGCTGGCCACGCAGCCCTGGCTGGCCGATCACCTGGTCAACGGCATGGTTCTGCTTCCCGGCGCGGGCCTGGTGGAGCTGGCGGTTCGTGTCGGTGACGAGGTGGGCTGCTCGTGCCTGCAGGAGCTGACCCTGCAGGCCCCGCTGGTGGTCTCCGCCGAGGGCGGCGTACAGCTGCAGGTGGTGGTCGGCGCGGCGGAGGAGTCCGGCCAGCGGTCGGTGAGCATTCATTCCCGGTCCGGTGACGGGGACGAGTGGGTCCGGCACGCCGACGGCGTGCTGGCGGCCACGGCCGCGGAGCCGGGCTTCGACGTGGCGCAGTGGCCGCCGGCGGACGCGGTGCCGGTCGATGTCGAGGACCTGTACGAGAACCTGGCGGGGATCGGCCTGGAGTACGGCCCGCTCTTCCAGGGCCTGACGAGCGCGTGGACCCGGCCGGGCGAGGTGTTCGCCGAGATCACGCTGCCGGACCAGGCGCACGCCGAGGCGGCGCGGTTCGGGATGCATCCGGCCCTGCTGGACGCCGCGCTGCACGCCAGCGCACTGGGCGATCTGCTGCCGACGCCCGAGCCGGGTCAGCCGTTCCTGCCCTTCGCCTGGTCGGGAGTGTCGCTGCACGCGACCGGAGCGACCGGCCTGCGCGTAAAGGCCACCAAGAACACCGCCGCCGGCAGCACCTCCGTCTCGCTGGCCATCGCGGACGGCACCGGCGCTCCGGTGGCCGACATCGACGCGCTCACCGTCCGGCCGCTGTCCACCGGCCAGCTGCAAACGGGTCAGAACCCCCTCTACCAGGTGACCTGGACGAAGCCGGCCGAGGTTCCGGCAGCGCCCGTCGAAGTGGGTGAATACCCGGACCTGGCGGCTCTGGGGGACGCGGTGCCGGAGTGGGCGTTCCTGGAGTGCCCGGCCACCGACCCCGCGACGGACGTCCCCACCGCCGTACGGCAGGCCATCCGTCCCGTCCTGGAGTCGGTGCGGGAGTGGCTGGCGGACGAGCGGTTCGCGTCGTCGCGGCTGGTCATCGTCACGCGTGGCGCGGCGGCGGTGCGGCCCGACGAGTCCGTGGACGTCGGGTTGGCCCCGGTATGGGGGCTGGTGCGGGCGGCCGAGGCCGAGAACCCGGGCCGGTTCGTCCTGGTGGACGTGGACGGCGGCGAGGAGTCCTGGCGCGCTCTGGGCGCAGTGGTCGCCTCCGGGGAGCCCGAGGCCGCTGTGCGCGAGGGCGAGGTGTGGGTGCCGCGGCTCGCGCGGGCCGCGAGCGCGGAAGGCGGGTCACCGGCGTTCGGGCCGGACGGCACCGTGCTGGTGACCGGTGGCACCGGCGGGCTCGGCGCGCTGGTCGCCCGGCACCTGGTGGTCACCCACGGAGTGCGGCACCTGCTTCTGGCCAGCCGCAGCGGGCCGGCGGCCGCGGGCGCGGCCGATCTGGTGGCCGAGCTGGGCGAGCTCGGGGCCGAGGTGTCGGTGGCGGCCTGCGATGTCGCCGACCGGGACGCGCTGGCCGAGACGATCGCTTCCGTCCCTCAGCAGCATCCGCTGGTCGGCGTGGTGCACGCGGCGGGCGTGGCCGACAACGGGCTGGTGGGTTCGCTGTCGGCCGAGCGGATCGACGGAGTGTTGGGGGCGAAGGCCGACGGAGCCTGGCACCTGCACGAGCTGACCCGCGAACTGGACCTGTCGGCGTTCGTGCTGTTCTCGTCGGCCGGCGGGTTGGTGCTGGCGGCGGGGCAGGGGGCGTACGCGTCGGCCAACGTGTTCCTGGACGCGCTGGCGGTGCACCGTCGCTCGCTGGGGCTGCCGGCGACGTCCCTGGCGTACGGGCTCTGGGACGCCGAGACCGGGCTGAGCGCCTGGCTGAGCGAGGCCGACCTGGAGCGGATGCGGCGTCAGGGGCTGCCGGCGCTGTCGGTGGACGAGGGCCTGGCGTCGTTCGACGCGGGCGTGGCCGCGGAGGCGGCGGTGCTGGTGCCGTTGCGGGTCGACGCGCAGGCGCTGCGTTCGCGGGGTGACGGCCTTCCGGCCCTGCTGCGCGGGCTGGTACGCGGCTCGGCCCGGCGGGTGGCGCGCTCGGACGCGTCGGCGCTGGGGCGGCGGCTGGCGGGTCTGGAGCCGGCGGAGCGCCGGCAGGTGCTGCTGGAGCTGGTACGCCAGGAAGTGGCGACCGTCCTGGGCCACGCCTCAGGGGACGCGGTGCAGCCCGATCGCGCCTTCCAGGAGCTGGGCTTCGACTCGCTGACCGCGGTGGAGCTGCGTAACCGGCTGAACGCCGTTTCCGGGCTGCGCCTGCCCGCCACCCTCGTCTTCGACTACCCGACCGCCGCCGCGGTCGCCGATTACCTGGACTCGGAGCTGACGGGAGCCGCGTCCGCGGCGTCCGTCACCGTGGCCCGGACGGTGATCGACGACGAGCCGATCGCGATCGTGGGGATGGCCTGCCGGTATCCCGGTGGCGTGGTGTCTCCCGAGGGTCTGTGGGAGCTCGTGCTCTCCGGCACGGACGCGATCGGGGAGTTCCCCACCGACCGCGGCTGGGACCTGGACAAGCTATACGATCCCGACCCCGACACCAGGGGCACCTCCTACGTACGCCACGGCGGGTTCCTGTACGACGCGGGGGAGTTCGACCCCGGCTTCTTCGGGATCTCGCCGCGTGAGGCGCTGGCGATGGACCCGCAGCAGCGGCTGCTCCTCGAAACCTCGTGGGAGGCCCTGGAGCGGGCCGGAATGGACCCGCACGGGCTGCGCGGCAGCAGGACCGGCGTGTTCTCCGGCGTCATGTACCACGACTACGCCTCTCAGCTCACTTCGGTGCCGGAAGAGCTGGAAGGCCTGATCGGCACCGGCAACTCGGGCAGCGTCGCCTCCGGCCGGGTCTCGTACACCTTCGGCTTCGAGGGCCCCGCGGTGACCGTGGACACGGCGTGCTCGTCGTCGCTGGTGGCGCTGCACCTGGCGGTGCAGGCGCTGCGGTCCGGTGAGTGCGACCTGGCCCTCGCCGGCGGCGTGACCGTGATGGCGACGCCGGGCACGTTCATCGAGTTCTGCCGGCAGCGCGGACTGTCCACCGACGGCCGCTGCAAGGCGTTCTCGGCCGAGGCGGACGGCGCCGGCTGGAGCGAAGGCATCGGGGTGCTGCTGGTGGAGCGCCTGTCGGACGCGCGGCGCAACGGCCACCAGGTGCTGGCGGTCGTTCGCGGTACGGCGGTCAACCAGGACGGCGCCAGCAACGGCCTGACGGCGCCGAACGGTCCCTCGCAGCAGCGCGTGATCCGCCAGGCCCTGGCCAACGCCGGGCTGTCGGCCAACGACGTGGACGTGGTCGAGGCGCACGGCACGGGGACCCCGCTGGGTGACCCGATCGAGGCCCAGGCGCTGCTCGCCACCTATGGCCAGGAGCGGGACCAGCCGGTGTGGCTCGGCTCGATCAAGTCGAACATCGGCCACACGCAGGCCGCCGCCGGCGCGGCGGGCGTCATCAAGATGGTCATGGCGATGCGGAACGGCGTACTTCCCAGGACCTTGCACGCGGACGAGCCCAGCCCGCACGTGGACTGGTCGGCGGGCGCGCTGGAACTGCTGAACGAGCGCCAGCCGTGGGACCGGCAGGACCGCCCGCGCCGGGCAGCGGTCTCCTCCTTCGGCGTCAGCGGCACGAACGCGCACGTGGTGCTGGAGGAGCCGCCGATCGAGGCCCCGGTGGAGCCCGAGCCCGTTGACGAGCCGCCGGTGGTGCCGTGGGTGCTGTCGGGCCGCAGCGCGGAGGCGTTGCGGGCGCAGGCGGGCCGGCTGGCCGATGCGGTGTCCGGGATCCGACCGGCAGATGTGGGCTGGTCGTTGCTCGGCCGCTCGGCGTTCGACCACCGCGCGGTGGTGATCGGCGCCGACCAGGAGGAACTGCTGGCCCGGCTCGAAAGGCTGGATGAAGGCGCGGTGCGGGGCGTGGCCGGGCCGGGTGGCAAGACGGCGTTCGTCTTCCCCGGTCAGGGGTCGCAGTGGCTCGGCATGGGCGTCGAGCTGCTGGACGACTCCCCGGTGTTCGCCGCGCGGATGGCGGAGTGCGAGGCGGCGCTGTCGGAGTTCGTGGACTGGTCCCTCACCGATGTGCTGCGTAGCGGGGAAGGCCTGGACCGGGTCGATGTGGTGCAGCCGGTCCTGTGGGCCGTGATGGTGTCCCTCGCCGAGGTTTGGCGCTCGCTCGGAGTGACACCATCCGCCGTGGTCGGTCACTCCCAAGGGGAGATCGCCGCCGCCGTGGTGGCGGGCGCGCTGTCGCTTCAGGACGGCGCCCGGGTGGTCGCGCTGCGGAGCCAGGCCATCGTGGCACTGGCCGGACAAGGCGGCATGGCATCGATCCCGCTACCGGCCGCAGAAGTGACCGCGGACGACCGGATCTCCATCGCGGCCGTCAACGGACCTTCCTCGACGGTGGTGTCAGGAGACGCGGACGCCATTGACGAATTGATCGCCGGCTATGAGGCCCAGGGGGTGCGGGCGCGGCGGATCGAGGTGGACTACGCCTCGCATTCGGCCCATGTCGAGGCGATCGAGGACGAGTTGGCAAGGCTGCTGGCCCCGGTCACCCCGCAAACGAGCGAGGTGCCGTGGTACTCGACCGTCCGGCAGTGCTGGCTGACCGGGACCGAGGTGGACGCCGCGTACTGGTACGAGAACCTGCGCCAGACGGTGTGGTTCACCCCCGCGGTGAGTGAGCTGGCGGGTTCGGGCTTCCGGTTCTTCGTCGAGGTCAGCGCGCATCCGGTGGTGCAGATCGGGATGCGCGAGGCGGTCGAGGAGGCCGGCGCCGAGGCGGTCGTCGTGGGTACGCTGCGCCGCGACGACGGCGGTCTACGCAGGTTGTGGACCAGCGCCGCCGAGCTGTGGGTACGCGGCGCGGAGATCGACTGGGCCGGTGTGTACGAGCCCGCCCGCCCGAACCAGGTCGAACTGCCCACCTACGCCTTCCAGCACCAGCGCTTCTGGCTGCTGGAGTCGGCCGGTGCCGGCGACGCGGAGAGCCTCGGCCTGTGGGCCACGGGACACCCGCTGCTCGGCGCGGTCACGGGCCTCGCCGACGGCGGAGCAGTGGTCCTCACCGGCCGCGTGTCGATCGCCACCCACCCGTGGCTGGCCGACCACGCCGTCAACGGGCAGGTGTTCCTCCCCGGGACGGGCTTCGTGGAGCTGGCCATCAGGGCCGGCGACGAGGCCGGCTGCGACCTGCTCGAAGAGCTGACCCTGCAGGCGCCGCTCGTCGTGCCCGAGCGCGGCGCGGTCCAGCTCCAGGTGGCCGTCAGTGCCCCGGACGAGGACGGCCGACGGCGGCTGGGGATCTACTCCCGCCTCCACGGCGCGCAGGACGAGCCCTGGACCCAGCACGCCGCCGGAACGCTGACGCGAGCCGGCGTGACGGCGCCGGAGCCCGAGAGCGTCTGGCCGCCGGAACGAGCAGAGGCGGTGGCGCTGGACGGCCTGTACGACCAGTTCGCCGCCATGGGCCTCGGCTACGGCCCCGCCTTCCGCGGGCTCCGGGCCGCATGGCGCAAGGGCGACGAGGTCTTCGCCGAGCTGGCGTTGCCGGAGGAGATGGCGCGCGACGCGGCCCGGTTCGGGCTGCACCCGGCGCTGTTCGACGTGGCGCTGCACGCCACCGCGCTCGGCGGGTTCGCGCCGGACGCGGAGCCCGGCCGCCCGTCCCTGCCGTTCGCCTGGAGCGGCGTGGCGCTGCACGCCTCCGGTGCCACGAAGCTCCGCGTACGGATCTCCTTGCGGGCACAGGGCGCGGTTTCCGTGACATTGACGGATACGGGTGGCCTGCCCGTGGCCACGGTCGCCTCGCTGGCGGTACGTCCGGTGTCCACCGGTCAACTGGAGACCACCCCGGCGGCCAGGAGCAGGAACAAGCTGTTCCAGGTCGACTGGGTGCCGGTGGAGTTGAGCCCGACGGGCGACGCGCGAGAGATCCTGGCAGGGCTCCCCGAGGCCGGGACGGTTCCGGAATGCGTGCCGGTGGCGGCTCCGGCCGGTGTGCACGAGACGCTGGACCTGCTGCAGGAGTGGCTGGCGGACGAGCGGTTCACGTCGTCGCGGCTGGCGGTCGTCACGCGTGGCGCGGTGGCGGCCGGTCCGGCGGATGTGCCGGATCCGGCACAGGCGGCGATCTGGGGTCTGGTACGGGCCGCGCAGGCCGAGCAGCCCGGCCGGTTCGTCCTGCTCGACCTGGACGACGACACGCCCGAGGACGTGATCGGCCGGGCACTGGCCGGCGACGAGGCCCAGGTGGCCGTGCGGGCCGGTGAGGCGCGGGTCCCGCGCCTGGCGCGGGCGGCGGTGCCGGAAGGCCGGGAGCCGGCGTTCGGGCCGGAGTCGACGGTGCTGGTCACCGGCGGTACGAGCGGTCTGGGCGCGCTGGTGGCCCGGCACCTGGTCACGGCGTACCAGGTGGGTCGTCTGGTGCTGGTCAGCAGGCGCGGGCCGGATGCTCCGGGGGCCGCGGACCTGGTGGCCGAGCTGTCCGCGCTGGGCGCGGAGGTGAGCGTCGCCGCCTGCGACGTGGCCGACCGTGCGGCCTTGGCGGCGGTGGTGACCTCGGTGGCGGGCTCGCTGACCGGCGTCGTGCACGCGGCCGGCGTCCTGGACGACGGCGTGATCACCTCCCTCACGTCCGAACGGCTCCACACGGTCATGCGGCCCAAGGCCGACGCCGCCTGGCACCTGCACGAGCTCACCCGCGATCTGAACCTGTCCGCGTTCGTCCTGTTCTCCTCCCTGGCAGGCGTCATGGGAGGCGCGGGCCAGGGCAACTACGCGGCGGCGAACGCGTACCTGGACGCCCTGGCGGAGCACCGCAGAGCACACGGGCTGCCCGCGATCTCGCTGGCCTGGGGCCTGTGGAGGGAAGGCGGCCTCGCGGAGCTCGACGACGCCGCCCTGCGGCGGCTCGCGCGCTCCGGCGTCGACCCGTTGTCGGCCGAGGACGGGCTGGCCCTCCTCGATGCCGCGCTCGGCACCGACCGGGCCACGCTGGTCCCCGCCCAGCTGAACCTCAAGGTCCTCGGCGCCCACGCGGACATGCTGCCCCCGCTGCTGCGCGGGCTCGTGTCCGGTCCCGCCAGGCGCGTGGTGACGGCCGCGTCGGAGGCCGCCGCCACGCTGAAGCAGCAGCTGGCGAGCCTGCCGCCGGCCGGACAGCAGTCCGTGCTGGAAGACCTGGTACGCGATCAGCTGGCCGTGGTGCTCGGCTTCGCCGACCGGTCGGCCCTCGACGAGGGCATGTCGTTCCAGGAGCTGGGCTTCGACTCGCTGATGGCGGTGGAGTTCCGCAACCGGCTCAGCGAGGTCACGGGCATCCGGCTGCCGGCGACGCTGGTCTTCGACTATCCCACCCAGGCGGCGCTCGTCAGGTTCCTGTCCGGCGAGCTGCTGGGTACGCATGAGGTCGCCGTCACGGCACGGACGTCGGCGGCCGACGACGAGCCCATCGCGATCGTCGGCATGGCCTGCCGCTTCCCCGGCGGGGTCGCCTCGCCCGAGGACCTGTGGCGGCTGGTGGCGCAGGCCGGGGACGCCGTGGGCGAGTTCCCGGCGGACCGCGGCTGGGATCTGGACAGGCTGTACGACCCGGACCCCGGCAACCGGGGCACCTCGTACGCCCGGCACGGCGGCTTCCTGTACGACGCCGCCGAGTTCGACCCCGGCTTCTTCGGGATCTCGCCGCGTGAGGCGCTGGCGATGGACCCGCAGCAGCGGCTGCTGCTCGAAACCTCGTGGGAAGCGCTCGAACGCGCCGGAATCGACCCCCACGGGCTGCGGGGCAGCCGGACGGGTGTGTTCGCCGGTGTGATGTACCACGACTACGCGTCCCAGCTGTCCTCGGTGCCGGAAGAGCTGGAAGGCCTGATCGGCACCGGCAACTCGGGCAGCGTCGCCTCCGGCCGGGTGTCGTACACCTTCGGCTTCGAGGGCCCCGCGATGACCGTGGACACCGCGTGCTCGTCGTCCCTGGTCGCGCTGCACCTGGCGGTGCAGGCGCTGCGGTCGGGCGACTGCGACCTGGCGCTGGCCGGCGGCGTGACCGTGATGGCCACCCCGTGGACGTTCATCGAGTTCGCCCGGCAGCGCAACCTCTCCGTGGACGGCCGGTGCAGGGCGTTCGGCGAGGCCGAGGGCGGCGTCGGGCTGTCGGAGGGCGCGGGCATGCTGCTGGTGGAGCGGCTGTCGGACGCGCGGCGCAACGGCCACCAGGTGCTGGCGGTCGTCCGCGGATCCGCGGTCAACCAGGACGGCGCCAGCAACGGCCTGACCGCCCCGAACGGCCCCTCGCAGCAGCGGGTGATCCGCCAGGCCCTCGCCAACGCCGGACTGTCGGCCGCGGACGTGGACGCGGTCGAGGCGCACGGCACGGGCACGGTGCTCGGCGACCCGATCGAGGCCCAGGCGCTGATCGCGACCTACGGCCAGGAGCGGGACCAGCCCCTGTGGCTCGGCTCGATCAAGTCGAACATCGGCCACTCCCAGGCCGCCGCGGGCGTCGCGGGCGTGATCAAGATGGTGATGGCGCTGCGGAACGAGACGCTGCCGCAGACCCTGCACGCGGACGAGCCGTCCACGCACGTGGACTGGACGGCGGGCGCGGTGCGGCTGCTCACCGACGCGCAGCCGTGGCAGCGGAACGGGCACGCGCGCCGCGCCGGCATCTCCTCCTTCGGCATCAGCGGCACGAACGCCCACGTCGTCCTGGAGGAGTCCCCGGTCGCGCCCGAGCCGGAGCCCGCCGGCGAGCTGCCGATGGTTCCGTGGGTGCTGTCGGGACGCAGCGAGCAGGCGCTGTCGGCGCAGGCCGGACGGCTCCGCTCCTGGATCGAGTCGCGGCCGGAGCTGGACGTGGCCGACGTCGGCTGGTCGCTGGCGGCGGGCCGGTCGGTGCTGGAGCACCGCACGGTGATCACCGGCGCGGACCGCGCCGAACTGCTCGAAGCGCTGGCGGCGCTGGCCGACGGCAGCCCGGACGAGCCGAGGATCCAGACGGGGCTGGTGCGCTCGCGGGCCAAACTGGCACTGCTGTTCGCCGGTCAAGGCAGCCAGCGGGTCGGGATGGGCCGACAGTTGGCCGAGGCGTTCCCGGTCTTCGCCGAGGCGCTGGAGGAGATCAACCAGCTCCTGCCGATCCGTGAAGTCATGTTCGACGACCCCGACGGGGTGTTGAACGAGACCGGGATGACCCAGCCCGCGCTGTTCGCCTTCGAGGTCGCCTTGTACCGGCTGCTGGAGTCCTTCGGCATCCGCGCGGATGTGCTGGTCGGTCACTCGATCGGAGAGATCGCCGCCGCGCACGTGGCCGGGGTCTTCTCGCTGGCCGATGCGTGCGCCCTGGTCGCGGCCCGGGCCCGGCTGATGCAGGCTCTGCCGACCGGCGGCGCGATGCTCGCGATCGCCGCGCCCGAGGCAGAGGTCCTGCCCCTGCTGGAGGGCCAGGTCGGGATTGCGGCGGTCAACGGCCCCGCAGCCGTGGTGATCTCCGGAGACGCCCAAAAGATCGCGGAGATCGAGGAGCGGGTCAGCGTTCGGACACGCAGGTTGCGGGTCTCGCACGCCTTCCATTCCCCGCTGATGGAGCCGATGCTGGCCGACTTCGAGCAGGCCATCTCCGGTCTGACCTACCACGAGCCGACGGTCGCGATCGTCTCCAACCTCACCGGCCGGCTGGCCGAGCCGGGTCAGCTGACCAACCCCGGTTACTGGGTGGAGCACGTGCGCCAGGCCGTGCGGTTCGCCGACGGGGTCGCGGCTGCTCGTGCCGCCGGGGCGAAGGTGTGGGTGGAGGTCGGTCCGGACACCACTCTGACCGCGCTGGCCCAGCAGAGCCTGGAGGACGGCGCCTTCGTACCCGCCGCGCGCAAGGACCGCGACGAGACCCGTACGTTCGTCGAGGCCCTGGGCCGGATGCACGCGAACGGCGTCGCCGTCGACTGGGAGGCGTTCTTCGCGCCGGCCCGCCCGTCCCGGGTGGACCTGCCCACGTACGCCTTCCAGCACGAGCGCTACTGGCTCCTGCCCGGCCCGGACACCGGCGACGTCACCATCGCGGGCCTGGGCGCCGTCGAGCACCCGCTGCTCAGCGCGGCGACCGAGGTGGCCGGCGGCGAGACGGTGATCTTCAGCGGGCGGCTGTCGGTCGCCACGCACCCCTGGCTGGCCGACCACGTCGTGGGCGGCAGCGTGATCGTGCCGGGCACCGCGCTCGTCGAGCTGGCCGTCCGGGCCGGGGACGAGAGCGGCTGCCCGCACCTGCAGGAGCTCACCCTGCAGGCCCCCCTGGTCCTGCCCGAGGGCGGCGGCGTCCAGCTCCAGCTGGTGTCCACCGCCACCGAGGAGCCGGGCCGCAGGTCGCTGGCGATCCACTCCCGTACGCAGGACGCGACCGAGTGGACCCAGCACGCCCAGGCCACGCTCACCGCGACCGTGCCCGAGCCGGACATCGACCTGCGGCAGTGGCCGCCCGCAGGCGCGGAGCCGGTCCCGGTCCAGGACCTCTACGACGACATGCTCGCGATCGGACTGGACTACGGGCCGACGTTCCAGGGGCTGACAAGCGCCTGGGAGCGGGGCGGCGAGGTGTTCGCCGAGATCGTCCTGCCCGAGGAGGCGCACGCGGACGCCGGCCGGTTCGTGCTGCACCCCGCCCTGCTGGACGCCGCGCTGCACGCCACCGCCCTGGGCGGTCTGCTGCCGCGGCCCGAGCGGGGGCGGCCGTACCTGCCGTTCGCGTGGTCGGGCGTGTCCCTGCTCGCGGCGGGAGCGACCAGCCTGCGCGTCAGGATCGCCAACGTCGGTGGCGCGGCCATCACGCTGAGCATCGCCGACGAGCTCGGCGCGCCGGTCGCCGCCGTCGAGACCCTCACCCTGCGCCCGATGGCCGGCGGCCGGCAAGGCGGCGGGAACCAGGGCACCCTGCACCAGATCGAGTGGACCCGGCTCGCAGACGCGCCCGCGTCCGAGACGCCGCGCTGGGCGCTGCTCGGTGCCGACGACCTCGGCACCGGCCGCGTCACCTATCCGGACCTGGCCACTCTGGTCTCGCTGCACGACCCGGCCGATCTCCCGGAGGCGGTCCTGACCGGCCCCTCCGCCGGGCAGGACCATCACGCGGCGACGCACGGCGTCCTCGAACTGCTGCAGAGCTGGCTGGCGGAGGAGCACCTCGCGTCGTCCCGGCTCGTCATCCTCACGCGCGGCGCCCTCGCCACCACCGACGGCGAGAGCCCGGACCTCGCCCAGGCGGCGGTCGGCGGCCTCGTGCGGGCCGCGCAGGCCGAGCAGCCCGGCAGGTTCGTGCTGCTTGACCTGGACGGCGACACGTCCGAGGACGTGATCGGCCGGGCGCTGGCGTCGGGCGAGTCGCAGCTCGCGGTGCGGGCGGGCGAGCTGTGGGTGCCGCGCCTGGGCCGGGCCACGGATCTGGAGGATCAGGGTCCGGTGTTCGGGCCGGAGGGCACGGTGCTGGTCACCGGTGGCACGGGTGGGCTGGGCGCATTGGTGGCCCGCCATCTGGTCACCGAGCACGAGGTCAGGCGGTTGGTGCTGGTGAGCCGTCGCGGCCTGGGGGCGCCGGGCGCGGCCGAGCTGGTGGCCGAGCTCTCGGAGCTGGGCGCCGAGGTGGAGGTGGCGGCCTGCGACGTGGCCGACCGTGAGTCGCTGGCGGCGACGGTCGCCTGGGTGGCGGACTCGCTCACCGCTGTCGTGCACACGGCCGGCGTGCTGGACGACGGGGTGATCACGTCCCTGACGTCCGAGCGTCTTGACACGGTCCTGCGGCCCAAGGCCGATGCCGCCTGGCACCTGCACGAGCTGACGCGAGGGCTCGACCTGCGGGCGTTCGTGCTGTTCTCCTCGATGTCGGGAGCGCTGGGAGGAGCGGGCCAGGGCAACTACGCCGCGGCGAACGCGTTCCTCGACGCGCTGGCCCAGCTGCGGGCCGCCGAAGGGCTGGCGGGCACGTCCCTGGCTTGGGGGCTGTGGGAGCAGGGCGGCATGTCCGGCGAGCTGACCGAGGCCGACCTGCGCCGCCTGGCTCGCATGGGCGTGGCGCCGCTGTCCGCGGCCGACGGGCTGGAGCTGTTCGACACCGCGGTCACGTCCGGCCGGTCGCTGCTCATCCCGGCCCGATTCGTCCAGGCCCGCGCCAGCGCGCGGACCTCCATGCGGCGGGCCGGCGCCACCGACGGGCTCGCCGAGCGGCTGTCCGCGATGGAGCCGGCCGAGCGCCGGTCGGCGCTGTCGGACACCGTCCGCGGCCAGGTGGCGGCCGTCCTCGGGTTCTCCGACGGATCCGCCATCGACCCGCAGCGCCCGTTCCAGGACCTCGGGTTCGACTCCCTGACCGCGGTCGAGTTCCGCAACCAGCTCGGCCGGGCCACGGGCCTGCGGCTGCCCGCCACCCTCGTCTTCGACTACCCCACCCCGGTGGCCCTGACCGACCACCTCATGGGGTACTTCGGCGAAGCCGGGGCGGAGAACGAGGAGGCCGGCATCCTGCGGATCTTCGCGGAGCTGGACCAGATCCAGGATTCACTGACCACACTCGCCGAGGACAGCACGGTGCGCGCCAGGCTCACCGCACGCCTCAAAGAGCTCCTGTCGGGCCTGAACGGCACGGGCGAGTCGGACGTCGCGGACCAGCTCGAGTCCGCCAGCGACGACGAGATGTTCGCCTTCATCGACAACGAGCTCGAGATCTCTTGACAGTTGCAGCGGCTCAGAAGGGCTACGTTCGATGGCAAACGAAGACAAGCTCCGGGGCTACCTGAAGCGGGTCACGGCCGACCTGCACCAAACCAGGCAGCAACTGCGGGAGATCCAGGGCCGGGAGCACGAGCCGATCGCGATCGTCGGCATGGCCTGCCGCTACCCGGGCGGGGTCACCTCGCCCGAGGAGCTGTGGCGGCTCGTCGCCGACGGCGTCGACGCGATCTCCGAGTTCCCCACCGACCGCGGCTGGGACGAGAACCTCTACCACCCCGACCCGGACAACCCGGGCACGACCACGGCCCGGACGGGCGGCTTCGTCTACGACGCGGCCGACTTCGACGCCGGCTTCTTCGCGATCTCGCCACGTGAGGCGTTCGGGACCGACCCGCAGCAGCGGATGTTCCTGGAGTCGTGCTGGGAGGCGTTCGAGCGCGCCGGCATCGACGCGAACTCCGTGCGCGGAAGCCGGACCGGCGTCTACGCCGGCGTCATGTACCACGACTACTTCCGCGCCGAGGCGCTCGGCAGCGTGGTCTCCGGCCGCGTGGCGTACGCGCTCGGCCTCGAGGGCCCGGCGATCTCGGTCGACACGGCCTGCTCGTCGTCGCTGGTGGCGCTGCACCTGGCGGCGCAGGCGCTGCG
>NZ_JBSFTC010000045.1:0-53461 GCF_053590415.1 Nonomuraea sp. NPDC003201 | reverse complement strand
GCTCAGGTGGGGCGGCGGCTCAGGCGGCGGGGAGCGACGGCTCAGGTGGGGCGGCGGCTCAGGCGGGGCGGTAGCGGGCGGCGAGCTCGGCGGCGGTGGTGGCCATGCGGTCGCGCAGTTCGGCGGGGGCGAGCACCTCGGCGTCCGTGCCCAGCCGCAGGAACTCGGCGAGCGCGTGCTCGATCGACTCGATCGGCACCGTGACCCGCGTCCAGCCCTCCTCGTCGGGCGGCTGCGCGCTCTCCCTGGCCGCCGCCACCACGCCGGGGGTCATGAGGTCCGGCACGCGTTCGACGCCGCGCGGCGACAGCCGGAGCACCGCCTCGCCCCGCCGCAGCCGGGCCTCGAACTCGGCCAGGTACCCCTGCCAGTAAGCCGCCAAGTCGAAGCCGTCCGGCCTGGTGAAGCCCTCGGGGAGCGGGTGCAGGTCGAGGATCTGCGAGACGCGGTAGGTGCGCACGTCCTCGCCCGTCCGCGCGACGAGATACCACCGCCCGGCCTTGACGACCAGCCCGTACGGGTCCAGCCGCCGCTCCACCTCCTGGGGCGCCTTCCAGCGGCGGTATCTGACCTGGATGCGGCGCTTGTTCCAGACGGCGTCGGCCACGGCGGACAGGTAGGTCACCGGCTCCTGGTCGCGGTACCAGGTGGGCGCGTCGAGGTGGAAGCGCTCCTGGATGCGCCCGGCGCGGTCGCGGAGCTCGACCGGCAGCGCGGCCATGAGCTTGAGCTGCGCGGCCGTGACCACCGCGCCCAGCCCCAGCTCCGCCGCCGGACCCGGCAGGCCGGCCAGGAACAGCGACTCGGCCTCGTCGGTCGTCAGCCCGGTGAGCCGGGTGCGGTAGCCGTCGAGCAGCTGGTAGCCGCCCTTCGGGCCCGCGTCGCCGTACAGGGGGATGCCGGCGGAGTGGAGGGACTCGACGTCGCGGTAGATGGTGCGTACCGAGACCTCCAGCCGCTCGGCCAGAGCCTGCGCCGTCATCCGCCCGCGCGTCTGCAGGAGCAGGAGGATCGAGACCAGGCGGGAAGCACGCACATTCACTGACACTACCTGTCAGTGACCACCGCCTACCGTCGCCCGCATGAACGATTTCGACTTTCTCGCCGGCCACTGGAACGTCGACAACCGCCGGCTCGTGAAGTCGCTCGCCGGCAGCGACGAATGGGACGAGTTCCCCGGCCGTTCGGTCGCCACCCGGCACTTCGACGGGGCGGCCAGCTTCGACGAGATCACGTTCCCGACCAAGGGGTCCAGCGGGCTGACGGTGCGCGTGTACAACCCCGAGTCGCGGCAGTGGGCCATCTACTGGGCCAGCAGCACGAGGGGCACGCTCGACAGCTCGCCCATGGTGGGCGAGTTCGAGGGGGACCGGGGCGAGTTCTACGGGGAGGAGACGTATGAGGGCAGGCAGGTGCGGTGCCGGTTCATCTGGACGGTGCTCGGCCCGGACGCGGCCCGCTGGGAGCAGGCGTACTCGGCGGACGACGGCCTGACCTGGGAGACGAACTGGACGATGGACTTCAGCCGGGCCTAGGCGCCGGAGCGGGCCCACAGGACCGCCGCCACCGCGACGGCCGCGATCAGCAGCACCAGCGACCCGGCCACGATCGCCCACCACCAGGCCGATCGAGGCGGCTTGGTCTCGTAGTGGGACACGTCGGGCAGCATGTCCGGCGTGTAGGGGAGCCGCTGCGTGGAGGGCGGATCCTGCGGCCGTCCGGGCCGGGGCACGCGCACGGTCGGCGGAGCCGGGGGTGGCGGCACGCGCACGGTCGGAGGGCCCTGCGGGGGCGGGTGCCCGTGCCGCGGCGGCGGGACCTGTCCGGGAGGTCCCTGCCGGGTGGGCTGTGTCGGGTTGGGCTGTGTCGGGAAGGGTCGGCTGTGCCTGATCGTCTGGTGGGGATCCTGTCCCTGCGGGTCAGGTTGCTCTCGAGTCATGATCTCCTCAGGAGCCGCTGCGGAGAGTGGGGGCGTGCCCTCCCATTGTCACACCTCGCCGGGGGACCCGTCCCGCGGGTTCGTCAGCTCTGGCCCTGGCCCTGGCCGTAGGGCGGCTGCGGCGGGTTCTGCCAGCCGGGCTGCTGCTGGTACGGCTGCTGCGGATAGGGGGGTTGCTGCGGCCAGCCGGGGCCCTGCGGCGGCTGGGCGGGCTGGGTCGGCTTGCGCCGGGCCACCACGGCCCAGATCAGCAGGGCGGTGCCGCCCGCGTCGAAGAGCAGGGAGACCAGGCTGGTGACGGCCACGGTCGTCTGAATGTCCGTCGATGAGGTCATCTGCGGGAACAGCACGTACGAGCGGAAGATGTTGAACAGCAGTCCCAGCAGAAGCAGGATGCAGCCCGCCATGCCGATCATCGCGGCCGAGCCGTGCTCGCGCCGGGCCATCGCGGTCATGACGACGCCGAGGAGCAACAGGATGCCCATCACGGCAAAGGTGAGGATACCGGCGATCGTTGATATCACAGGGAACTCCGTTCGAGGACAAGCCGGATGCGACGACGCTACGGGGATTCGCGTAGATCGTCCAATGCTCTGCTGATCGACCCCTCGTCCAGGCCACCCTGGTGGCGCACGCCGTTCAGGAAGAGCGTGGGGGTGCCGCGCACGCCGCTGTCGCGGCCGGACTCCTCGTGCAGGGCGATCCGCGCGGCGTGGCCCGGCACGTCGGACCAGGGGTCGATGCCCAGCTCGGCGGCGTAGTGCTCGAGGTCGGCGTCGGTGAGGAAGCGCTGGTTGTCGTAGAGGATGTCGTGCATCTCCCAGAACCTGCCCTGGTCGGCCGCGGCCTCGGAGACGATCGCGGCCGACGCGGCCCGGGGGTGCAGCGTGCGGATCGGGTAATGCCGGAAAGCCATCCGTACGTCAGGATTTTTCCGGAGGATCTCCTCCAGGACCGGGTGCAGTCGCCCGCAGTACGGGCACTCGAAGTCCCCGTACTCGACGATCGTGATCTTGGCGTCCTCGGGCCCGCGCACGTGGTCCGCCGGCCCGACCGGCACCGTGAGCCGATCGGGCAGCTCCTCGGGCGGCTCGGCCTCGGGCGGCGCGCACACCCCGCCCCGATCCCACGCCAACCGGAAGATCACCCACCCCAGCAGGGCGGACAGCAGCGACCCGGCCAGGATGCCGATCTTCGCCTGGGCGTGGATGGGTGACCCGTCGAAGGCCAGGTCCACGATGAACAGCGCCACCGTGAACCCGATCCCGGACACGGCTGCCCCGCCCAGCAACTGCCCCCACACCAGGTTGCCGGGCAGGATCCCCCAGCCGAACCGCAGCGGGAGCCACGTGCCGAGGGAGATCCCGACGAACTTCCCGACCACCAGCCCCAGCGCCACCCCGATGGAGACGGGCGAGGTGAGGGCGGCCCGCAGGGTCTCGCCGTCGAGCCGCACCCCGGCGTTGGCCAGGGCGAAGATCGGCACGATCACGTAGCTGCTCCACGGGTGCAGGCGCAGTTGCAGCCGCTCGTTGACGGAGACGGCCCGCTGGACCCGCCGCGTGGCCTCCCTGGCGGCCCGCGCGCTCGGCTCGCTGGTGAACTCCTGCACGGCCTCGCCGGCCAGCAGCAGCTTCTGGTCCGTGGGCGCGTAGACGAAGACCAGCAGGCCCAGCGCGATGCCGACCAGCGTCGGGTGGATCCCGCTCTCAAGGGTGGCCACCCAGAGCGCGAACCCCAGCACGACGTAGGCCGGCGCCCGCCAGATCCTCAGCCACCGCAGGGTCACGATGGCCGCGAGGAGCAGGACGGCGGTGATGAGCGCGGGGATGGAGAGGCTGGCCGTGTAGAAGATCGCGATGATCATGATCGCCAGCACGTCGTCCACAATGGCCAGCGTCAGCAGGAACGCCCGCAGCGGATCCGGGCACCGGGCCCCCACGACGGCGAGCACGCCCAGCACGAACGCCGTGTCGGTGGCGATGGGCACGCCCCACCCGCCCGCGCCCGGCCCGCCGAAGTTGAGCAGGAGGTAGACGCCGGCCGGCACCAGCATCCCGCCCAGGGCCGCGACGGCGGGCACGGCGATGAGCCGCCGGTCCCTGAGCTGCCCGAGCCGCACCTCGTACGAGACCTCGAGGCCGATGAGGAAGAAGAAGACGGACATCAGCCCGTCGTTGACCCAGTGCCGCAGGTCCAGCGAGAAGTCGGCGTCCCCGAAGGAGATGCCCATGGGGGTGTGCCAGAACGCCTCGTAGGTGTCACCCCATGGCGAATTCGCCCAGAGTAGGGCAAGCACCGTGGCCACCAGCAGCACGGCCGTGCTGCCTGCCTCGGTCCGCAGGAACGCCCGCAACATCACAGATCTCCCCCCGAAGATCCAGCGGAGGCATCCGATCCTACGGTGTCCGGAAGAACAGATAAAACGCCGCATCCCGGACAAGCAGGAACCCGACGATGGCAAGGCCCCAGCTCAGGGCCGATGCCGCGTGCTTGCTCATCCAGGCCCGCAGCCGCTCCAGCTTCGGCTCCAGCCAGGCTCCGGCCACGGCGCGCAGCCCCATGAGCGCCAGCGGCGGCAGGATCATGACGAGCACGTACGCGCCCAGCACCGGCACCCACTGCCCGACGGTCAGCCCCGCCGTGGTCATGATGCCGATCGCGGCGAGGTAGGGCACCATCGTCGCCACTTCCAGCACCCCGGCGGTCAGCCCCAGCAGCACCATCACGCGCGGCCCGCCGACCCGGGGCTCGAAGCGGCGCTCGGGCTTGCCCCGCTTCGCGCGCCGCTTGGGGTCGAGCCTGAAGCTCAGCGCGAACAGCCCCACGCCCAGCACGAGCTGCACCCAGTACGCGGGACCGCTGCGCAGCACGTCGCCGAAGCGGTCCATCACCGTGGACAGCCCCAGCATGAGCGCGACCCCCACCAGGAAGTAGAAGACCGTGATGGTGGCCAGATAGATCAACAACCCGCGCGACCGTTTAGAGGCCAGCAGCAGGTAGACGGGAATGCCGAGGGTGCCGAAGCTGGTGCTGTCGACGAGGGCCAGGGCGGCGAGGGCGAGCAGCAGTCCGATGGTCATGCTCTCGATCGTGCTGGTTCGCGAGCGCCGGCTCCTCCTCCGGCGGGGTGAACCGGGCGTACATACTTCTTCGTATCGCGCCGGAGAAGGCCGGGCCGCGGACGGGCCCGGCCTCTCCCGGTTACAGGTTCCGCAGGTACGCCAGCGACGGCGCGAAGAAGTACTCGCCGCCCTTCATCGTGACCGTCTGGGCCACCTGGGCCTGCGGCGCCGACAGCTCCGGCTTGCCCCAGACCTTCGGGAACGCGACCTTGATGTCCCGATCGCCCTGCCCGATCACCGGGTCGTGCCCGGTGGCCGGGTTCTCGAAGTCGGGGTTGTCGGCCCACGACTGCTGCGTGAACTCGAACTGGCTCAAAAGGCTGCCGTTGAACGCCATGAACAGCAGCCCGACCTCGCCGCTCGGCCGGGTCTCCGGCGGCGAGTCGTCCCACGGCTCGTCGGTCCGCTCCCCGTACGTCTGGCCGCGCCGCGCCATGAGCACCTCACGCCCGAACGAGCGCGGGTTCGTCTTCCTGATGTGCCCGCTGAACGGGCACTTGCTGCCGTCGTCGCCGTCGAAGGTGAAGTCGTTGCTCACCGGCCCGCCGCCCGCCTCGGGCCTGCTGGTCAGGGGCGTGCCGTCCCTGAACCGGCCGACGATCATGGCGCCCGCCCGGTCGCGGTCGGCGCCGACCAGGCCCAGGCCGTCGGCCAGCTCCTGCTCGATCGTCTTGAACGCCCGTACGTTCTGCTCCAGCTTCCTGAACACCAGGTAGCTGCCGTGGTGGCGGACGGGGTTCGGCGCGAAGGGGTCGGGCACGAGCACGTTGCTCAGCGGGAACGCCGGGTTCCAGTGCTTCTTCGGCTCCTTGTCCACCTCGTCCTTCACGAACAGCGGCTGGCTGCGGCCGTCCACGTACCCGAAGTGCTCGATGCCGTCGCCGGCGGGGTTGCGCATGCCCTGCCCGGTCTCCTCACCGAGCAGCCGCGCGCTCTCCGGCAGCTCGCCGAGGATCTCCTCGCGCAGCGCCGCCACCGGCTCGGGCTCCGCGTCGCCGATCAGGATGACGGCGTGGATCTCCCGCTGGTACGCGCGCTCCCACGTCTCCACGGGCGGGTCGGCGACCTCGGCGACGCGCCGCTTCATGCCGTCGCGGAACACCCGGTCCTCGAACTTGCGCACGTCCTCGACCGAGTGGCCGAGGTCCCGGTAGCCGGCCTTGCTGATGCCGATGCCCACGTACGGCGTGCCGCGGCTGCCTTTCGCGTTGAAGTCGTGCACCTCCTGCAGGTGCCGGCGGGCCGACTTCATCTTGGTGGTCGCGACGTGCCGGAGGAACGCCTTTCCTTCCGCCGCGTCGTTGAACCGGACGAACAGCACGGACAGGTGCTCGCGCACGTGGGCGCGCAGGATGTTCGGCTGGAGATTGTCGAGCATCGCCTTGGTGTCCGCGTCGAGCGTGGCCGAGTCCCAGGCCAGAGGTTGTGCGTTGTTCAGGTCGACAGGCATTGCCGAGTCCCTTCCCCGTTTCGATGTGAAATCGGGCCCCCTAACGCGCGGTACGGGGAACGCCAAATCCCCCGTGTTCCAACGCGCCCCACCTGTACGACTCCTGGGAACGCGAGAAGGTTTCCGGCAAAACGGTCGGGTTGCTTTCCCGATCAGCCGACGGTGAGAGCGGTACGCGCCACGCCGCCGTTCTCGCAGCGCACCGTCACCCCGAACCGGCCCGCCTTGACCGCCTTCAGGGCCGACGACCAGGTGGCCGTGGGCGCGGTGGGGCGGTTCCGGACGGTGGCGAAGGCGTTCGAGGTCACGTCACGCACCGTCGATCCGCCGCAGACCGCCGTCACCCTCACCTGCCGGCCGACCTTGGCCGCGGCGGGGGCGACGCCGACGCCCGCGTTGACGGCCGGCACGTCCCCGGACGGCTGCGTGGGGGCGCCCGTGGGGGAGGCTGTGGCCGTGGGGGTGGGCTTGGGGGTCGCGGTGGGGGTGCCGGTGGGCGTGGGGGCCGGGGCGGGGTTGGCCTGCCCGAAGACCACGTCCGAGCAGGAGTAGAACGCCTCGGGGCTGTCGCTGCGCTGCCAGATCGCGTAGATCAGGTGCCGTCCCTGCCGGGCGGGCAGCTTGGCGTTCATCGTGTAGAAGCCGTCCGTCACCACCGGGTTCTGCACGGTCTGGAACGGCTTGGCCTCCAGGTCCGACCACTTCAGCGGCCTGGCCGGGTCGTAGCCGTCCTTGGTGATGTAGAGCTCGAACGATCCCTTGTGCGGCGCGGTTGCCCGATACCTGAACGTGTGGGACGCGCCGCTCGCCAGGGTCGTCGCGGGCCAGTCCGCCCGCGCCTGGTCGAACCCGCGGTATTTGTCCCGCCCCGCGCTGCACAGCTTCCCGTCCGGGATGATCTGGCGGTGCCGGCCCGCCGCGTCGGCGATGTTGACCTCGTTCCAGTCGTAGAGCGGCTGGGTGCCGCCGATGGCCACGGCCTGCTTGCAGGCGGCCGACTTCGGGTTCTCCGGGCCCTCGCTGTAGCAGACCATGGTGCGGCTGGGCGGGTTGCTCATGGTGCCGTGCGCGGAGGCCGTGCCGGGGGCGACGGCGAGCACGAGCAGCGTGGGGGCGGCCAGGGTGGTGGCGACGAGCGCCTTGCGGGTGATCTGCATGTAGATCACCTTGATGCACCCGAAAGAGCGAAACTTCGGGCTTAAGTGTCCTTTAGGGCTGGCTTAGCTGCTATTTCAGTACGCAGCCACACCTGCACCTGGGCCCCGCCCATCGACGACCGGTCCAGCCGCAGCCGGCCCCCCGTCGACTCGGCGAGCCGGCGCGCGATGTCCAGCCCGAGCCCGGTGGACCCGCTGCCGCTGCTGCCCCGCTCCATCGCCGAGTCCGGGTCCGCGATGCCGGGCCCCGCGTCGGCGATCAGGATGCCGACGGTGTCCTGGCCCTCGTGCAGGGTGACGCCGAACGCCGTGCCCTCCGCCGTGTGCCTGAACACGTTCCCGAGCAGCGCGTCCACCACCGCCGTCAGCTCACCGGCCGGTACGGGCACCCGTACCGGAAGCGTGGCCCCGACCAGCTCCCACGGGCGCCGCTGGTCCTCCGCCAGCGCCGACCAGAACGTCAGCCGCTCGCGCAGCACCTCGGCCGCGTCGCACGACCTGGCCGCCCGCGACGGCCGCCGGGCCGCCGCGATGATCGTGTCCACCTCGCCTTCCAGCCTGGCCAGCGCCTGCCTGCCGGGCTCCGCCCGCGGGCCGAGCTGGTCCAGGCTGAGCTTGAGCGCGGTGAGCGGGGTGCGGAGCCGATGGGAGAGGTCGGCGGCCAGCTCCCGCTCGGCGGCCACGAGCTGGGTGACGCGGTTCGCCATGGCGTTGAACGCGGTCGCCGCCGCCTTGAGCTCGGGCGGCCCGTCGGGGTAGACGCGTTCGCTCAGGTCACCGGCTCCCAGCGCGGTCGCGGCGGTGCCGAGCCGGCGCGCCGAGCGTACGACCCGCGCCCCGAGCCGGTCGCCGACCAGCACCGAGCCGAGCACCAGCGCCACGGCCACCCCGGTCAGCACCGCCCATGACGTGAAGACGCCCCGGTTGAGGTCGGCGGCCGGGACGAACACCTCGATCACCGCGCCCCGGTCCTCGTCCAGCGCGACCGGGCGCAGCAGCACGTATCCGCCGTCCAGTTCGACGGTGCTCGCCCTGGTCTCGCGGGCGGCCCTGGCCACCTCGGCGGCGGGCGCGCGGGAGGTACCCTGCGTCGCGCCGCCCTTGACGTGGACGGCCAGCAGGCCGCGCCGCCCTGCCTCGGTGCGGGCCATGGCGTGCCCGAGGTCGTCGCTCCTGGTCGTCAGCGCCAGCACCGGGACCAGCGCGGACGCCTGCCGCTCGGCGCCGGCCAGCGCCCTGGTCTGCGCGGTCTCCTTGACGATCAGCGCGAGCGGCACGAGGAAGGCCAGCGCGACCATCGAGGTGACCGCGACCATCAGCACCGCCAGGGTGCGCCTCATCGGCATGCTCTCATCGGGCCGCTCTCACCGGGCGCCTTCACCGGGCGCTCTCATCGGGCGCTCTCATCGGGGTGCCGACAACATCACGCCGACGCCCCGGACGGTGTGCAGGTAGCGCGGCTGGGAGGCGCTCTCGCCGAGCTTGCGCCGCAACCACGACAGGTGCACGTCGATCGTCTGGTCGTCGCCGTACGACTGCCGCCAGACCTCGGCCAGCAGCTCCTGGCGGGTGACGACGCGGTCGGCCCGGGCGGCGAGGTAGGCGAGCAGGTCGAACTCGCGCCTGGTCAGGGAGAGTGGACCGCCGTCGAGCGCGGCCTCGCGCCGGCCCACGTCCACCTCCAGGCCGCCCACGCGGAACAGCTGGGGCGCGGGCGCGGACCTGGCCCTGCGCAGCACGGCGTCCAGCCGGGCGCTGAGATGGTCACCGGAGAACGGTTTGACCAGGTAGTCGTCCGCGCCCGCCCGTAACAGCCGGACGATCTCGGCCTCCTCGTCGCGGGCCGTGGCCACGATGACCGGCACGTCGGAGACGCCGCGGACCATGCGCAGTGCCTCGGACCCGTCCAGGTCGGGCAGGCCGAGGTCGAGGACGACGGCGTCCGGCGGGCGCTGCGAGATCTCCCTGAGCGCGTCGAGCGCGCACCCGGCGCTGCGGACGGCATGCCCGCGCCGGCCGAGCTCGTGGATGATCGCTGATCTGACGAATTCATCGTCTTCCACTACGAGAACCGTCGCCATGCGCCCAACCGTACCGACGAAACCGTACATAATTCGTCTCATGCGTCGAGCCCTTCGATACGCGGCGATCTGGTGCGGGGCGACCGCGGTGGCCGTGTCGGTCTCGTGGTTCGGCGTACGGGGTGTGCTGCGGGACGAGTTCGTGGACGACGTGGACGTGGAGCCGTTCGTCGCCCAGACGATCGCGGCCGACGAAGCCCCGCTGACCCTCACCAGCCCCAGCCCCACCCCCAGCCCGAGCCGTGCGCCGAGAAAGCCGGTCGAGAGCCCGGTGAAGAGCCCGACGAAGAGTCCCGCGCCGAGGAAGCCGCTGAAGGTGGTGAAGGTGAAGGGCGGCGAGGTGGCGTTCACGCTCGGCCCGGAGGGCTGCCGCCTGGTGTCGGCCACCCCGGTCAGCGGCTACACCGCCAAGGTCGCCCGCGCCACCGGCTGGATCAGGGTGGACCTGGTCAAGGGCGAGCACGGCACGGGCGTGTTCTGCATCAGCCACGAGCAGCGCACCGACACCTGGGAGTACTGACGGGCGGCGGCCGCCGGGCTACGGCGGGCGTGGTATCCGCACCGCCTCCCTGGGGACGATTCGCCGGCCCACCCCGGGTGCGAGGGTGATCACATGGACGCACTTCGCAGGGCCCTGGGCTGGCTGTCGCTGCTGTACGCGCTGATCTTCCTCTCGTTCGGGCTGCTGCACGCCGGGATCGCGTTCGGCCCGGTACGCGAGCCCGTGATCGTGCCGGCCGCGATCGTGGAGACGTTGTGCGCCGGGGCCACGTTCGCCGGCGCGTACGGCGTGCTGGCCAAGCGCCGTTGGGCCTGGGACGGGCTCATCTACGGCCACGCGGCCGCGCTCGGCGGGGTGCTGATGGGGATCCTGGCGCTCGCGCTCGGGGCGGGCCCGGCGAGCACGCTGCTGAGCTGGTATCACAGCGTGATCGCGGTCCTGCTCGCCACCGGGCTGGCGGGCTCCTTCTACATGTCCAGAGTGCGCGGGGCCACGGGCAGCGGGGCTACGGCTCCAGGGTCCGCAGATAGTCGGCGGCCTCGTCGACCTGGTCCTCGGTGAACACGCGGATGCCGTGCTGCTCCAGCAGCGCCGTCGTGACGCCCTGGCCGGGGCCGCGCCGGCCGCTGAACGTACCGTCGTAGATCGACAGCGCGCCGCACGACGGGCTGCCCTCCTTCAGCACCGCCAGCCGGATGCCGTACGAGCGCGCCACGGCCAGCGCCGACCGCGCGCCCGCCAGGAACTCGGCCGTCACGTCGGACCCGTCGCTCGCCAGCACGCGGGCGGCCCCGGACAGGACGGCCGCCCCGCCCGCGCCATCCTCGATCTCGGCGGCGGGACGCGGGATCGGCAGCCCGCCCGACACCTCCGGGCAGTGCGGCACCAGCCGCCCCTCCTCGCGCCACGCGGCGAGCCGGGCGTCCGAGCTGGTCTTGGCGCGACCGTCGTAGCGGACCCGGCGGCCCATCAGGCAGGCGCTGACGAGGATCCTCTCCATGCCTTCGATCCTATGAGCGCGATCGGCACCAGCGAGACGGCCGCCAGCGCGATCGCGACGCCGAACGCGTACGTGAAGGGCCGCTCCACGCCCGTCCTGGTGAACACCTGCAACAGCACGGCCAGCACCGCCACCCCGAATGGGGAGGCGAGCCGCACCGCGATCGTGCTCAGCGTGGTCGCGGCCGGGATGGCGACCGGCTCCAGCGTCTTGAACGCGGCCGCCATCACCGACGTCGACACCAGCCCGTGCCCGAGCCCCAGGACGAACATCGGCACGAGACCCCCGAACGCCGCGAATCCCGCGATGCCCGCCACCGCCACGACCACGCCCGCCGCGCCGACGCCGCGCGGCCCCTTGCTGTCGGTCAGCCTGCCCGCGACCGGCATCGTGATCGCCGCGCCGATCCCCATCGGGGCCAGCAGCAGGCCCGCCTCCAGCGCGCTCCCGCCCTGCGCGAGCTGGCTGTAGAGGGGCACGAGCACCGTGAAGCCGAACATGGCGGCCGAGTAGCACACGAGCGCGCCCACCGCGGCGGCGAACTGCCTGTTCCCGAACAACCGCAGATCCAGCAGCGTGCCCGTCGTCCGCAGCGCCCGCACGGCGAACGCGGCGACCAGCGCCACGCCGATCCACAGCGCGGGGTGGAACGGGGAGGCCCCGTCGCCGATCTCGGACAGCCCGTAGACCAGCGCGGCCAGGCCGGGCGAGAGCACCGCGAGGCCCGGCACGTCGAGCCGCTGCGGGGTCGCGCCCGGCTCGCGGGGGAGCAGCAGGAACGCCGCCAGCAGCGCCACCGCGCAGAACGGCACGTTGATCAGGAACAGCCACCGCCAGCCGAGACCCTCCACGATCACCCCGCCCAGCGGCGGCCCGAGCACCGGCACCAGCATGGCCGGGAGCGAGATCATGGCCATCGCGCGGCCCATCCGCTCCTGGCCGGCCGCCCTGGCCAGCATCATCTGGCCGACCGGCAGGAGCAGGCCCCCGCCCAGCCCCTGCACCGCGCGGAAGGCGACCAGGCTCCCGACCGACCACGCGGCGGCGGTGAGCGCGGAACCCGCGACGAACAGCGCGAGCGAGACCAGCCAGACGTTCCTGGCGCCGAACCTGCCCACGGCCCAGCCGGTGACCGGGACCGTCATCGACAGGGCCAGCAGGTAGCCGGTGACCGCCCACTGCATGGTGGCGAGCGTGGTGTGGAAGTCGCGGGCCAGGGTGCCGAGCGCGACGTTGACGATCGTGGTGTCGAGCATCGTCATGACGACGCCCAGGAGGACGACCAGGCCCGTTGTCCAGAGTGAACTTCGTACGCTGTATCGCATGTCGTACACCGTAGCACTTTCGTACAGTGTCTAGGATCTGGGCGTGAGTTCGATCTGGTCCCGCCCCACGCCGCCCCGCCGCCCGGTCCTGACCCGGGAGGCGATCGTGGCCGCCGCCATCGCCGTCGCCGACGCCGAAGGGCTGGCCGCGGTCTCGATCCGGCGGGTGGCCGCCGAGCTGGAGGCGCGGGCGATGACGCTGTACTCGTACATCGAGCGCAAGGAGGACCTGCTCGCGCTGATGCTCGACGAGGTCAGCGCCGAGGTGCTCGTAGAGGAGCCGCTGCCGTCCTCCTGGCGCGAGGCGCTGCTGCTGATGGCGCGGCGGGAGCGCGAGCTGGTGCTGCGGCATCCGTGGCGGGTGGAGCTGATCTCGCAGCGGGTGGCCGTGGGGCCCAACGCGCTGCGGCACGTGGAGCAGAAGCTGGCCGCCTTCGACGGGCTCGGGCTCGACCGGCTGACCCGGTGGCGGTTCCTGGCGGTGTTCAACGACTACATGACCGGGTTCGTGGTGCGGGAGGCGCAGGAGCGCGGAGCGCCGCGGTCCCAGGGGATCAACGAGGCGGAGCGGACGGCCGTGGCGGAGCCGTACATCAAGGAGCTGGTCGAGAGCGGGGAGTTCCCGCGGCTCGCGCCGATGATCGAGCAAGGGGTACGCGGGGCGGACGACAACTTCGAACGCGGCCTCAACTGGGTCCTCGACGGCATCGAACGCGCCATCCCGCAGCGGTAGCGCCGCCCTCGCTTCCGGCCGCCGCGAAATGGGGACCGGGACACCCTGGGGATAGCCTTGGCCCCGATGAACACCGTCATCTCCACGATCGTCATCGTCGTCTCGCTGCTGCTCATGCTGGCGAGCCTGATCGTCGCCGTCCGCAACCGGCCGATGGGCATGGTGCTGCTGGTCGGGTTCGCCGTGCTCGAGGTGGCCGTGCTGGTGCAGGCGGGCTTCGTGATCGCGGCGGTGGCCGGAGGGCAGGGGCCCGCCGAGAAGGTCACGCTCTTCGGCTACGTCGGAGGCCAGGTGGTGATCCCGCCCGCAGGCGTGTTCCTGGCGCTGGCGGAGCGGAGCAGGTGGGGGTCGGCGATCCTGGTCGTGGCGGGGTTCGCGATCGCGGTCATGACGGGGCGGATGCTGCAGATCTGGGCGGGGGGCGCGTGACCGCCTCCATCAGCACCGGGCCCGGACGTGCCCTGATCGCGGTCTACGGGCTGTTCTCGCTGGCCGCCGGGGCTCGCGCGGCGGTGCAGATCGTCTCCAAGTTCGACCAGGCGCCGCTGGCGTACTCGCTGTCGGCCTTCGCGGCCGCCGTGTACATCGCCCTCACCGTCGCGCTCTGGCGCGGGGCACGGCTCCTGGCGCTGGTGGGGCTGGGGATCGAGCTGGTCGGAGTGCTGGTCATCGGCACGCTCAGCCTCCTCGACGCGGCCGCCTTCCCCCACGCGACCGTGTGGTCGGCGTACGGGAAGGGGTACGGGTTCATCCCGCTCGTGCTCCCGGTGGTGGGCCTCTACTGGGTGCTCCGCCACAAGCGCTGACTTCCCCGGTCGTCCCCGTGCGCCGTCCGTTGGGTCGTCGTGCTGCCCGCAACCCACACAGCCAGGAATAAATGCATATTTCGGCCCTGTTAAGATGGCGATTCGTCCTATGACTTGATGAGTGGAGGACCGCCCCCGACATGAGCGTGCTGACCCAAGAGGCGCGAGGCCGTACCACCGGACCCCTCGCCTGGCTCCTCGTCCTGGGGATCGTCCTCGCCGCACTCAACCTCCGCACCGCCGTCACCAGCGTCGGTCCCCTCCTCGACCAGTTGACCGGCGCGCTGGGCATGTCGAGCGTCGGCACCGGCCTGCTCACCACCCTCCCCGTCCTCGCCTTCGCCAGCGTGGGTGCGATCACGCCCACCCTGGCCCGCCGCGTCGGCGAGCACCGCCTGCTCCTGCTGGCCCTCGTCACGCTGGGCGTCGGCATGCTGGTCAGGTCGCTCGTCGGCTCCGCCCCCGTGTTCCTGCTGAGCAGCGCCGTGGCGCTCTCCGGTGGCGCGGTCGGCAACGTGCTCATCCCCACGCTGATCAAGCGCCACTTCCCGGCCCGCACCGGGATCATGACCACCGTCTACACCACGGCCCTGGCGGTCGGCACCATGCTGGCCGCCGCCGCGACCGTGCCGATCGAGCGCGCGTCGGGCGACTGGCACATCGCGCTCGGCGTGTGGGCGGCCCTGGCCGCCGTCGCCGCCATTCCGTGGCTCGCGCTCCTGCGCAGTGAGCCGGAGCGGGACGCGGGCAGCCGGGACGCGGGTCTCCGCCGCCTGCTCGGCAGCAAGCTGGCGTGGATGATCGCGATCTACTTCGGCACCCAGTCGATGATCGCGTACATGATGTTCGGCTGGCTCGCCACCATGCTCACCGACAGCGGCTTCAGCACGTCGGAGGCCGGGGTGATCCTCGGCGTGTTCACCGCGCTGAACATCCCGGTCTCGATCGTCGTCCCCATGGTCGCCTCCCGCTTCCGCGACCAGCGTCCCGCCGTGGTCGGGCTCGTCGCGTTCTACGCGGCCGGGTTCCTGGGGCTGTGGGCCGGGCCGACCGACCTGGCGCTGCTCTGGGTCACGCTCGTGGCGGTGGGCATGGGGTCGTTCCCGCTGGCGCTGATGATGCTGGCCCTGCGCACCCGTACGGCGGAGGCCACGGCCGCGCTGTCGGCGTTCGGGCAGAGCGCGGGATATCTCATCGCCGGCGCCGGTCCGCTGCTGGTCGGCGTGCTGCGCGACGTGACCGGCGGGTGGACGCTGCCGTACATGCTGATCTTCGTGGTGCTCGTCGTGCAGCTGTTCACCGGCCTGTACGCGGGCCGCAACCGCTACCTGGAGGACGAGCAGGCGGTCCCTGCGAGAATGACCGGATGAAGTCCACCATCGTCACCTTTCCCGACGGCCGGACCAGCGGCCGTTCCGAAATCGTCGGGACCGTGCCGGTGGGGGACCGGCACGGTCTCGTCGTCGCCGAGACGCCGTTCCACCCCCTTGACCACACCTGGCCCGACCAGCCCGCAGACCGGGGCACGATCGGAGGCCTGCCGGTCATCGACTGCGTGACAGGGGCCCAGTCGAGCACCGGCGAGGTCTTCGTCGGCGACGCCATCCCGGTACGGCGCGGCACGGAGGGCTGGGAATGGCTGGTCGTCCACGTCACCGAGACGCCGCTGCCCGTCGGGGCGGAGGCCGAGCTCGAGGTGGACGCCGGATTCCGGGCGGCGCTCTCGGCGGGTCACACCGCCTGTCACCTGGCCGCGCTCGCCGTGAACGCGGCCCTGGCCGGCCACTGGCGCAAGGAAGTCACCTCCGACCCGCTCGGGCACCCCGACTTCGACCAGACGGCGATCGCCTCGTCGCGGATCGAGCCGTACGGCAGCGTGGACGTCTACCGTCTGGGCAAGTCGTTGCGCAAGAAGGGGTTCTCCGCCGAGGGCCTGGACTTCGGGAAGGTCGCCCAGCACGCGAACGAGCAGCTCGCCGCGTGGGTGGCCGCCGACGCGCCGGTCCGCCTGGACATTCCGGGGCGGGGGCTGACCGCCCGCCGCACGTGGCACTGCTCGCTGCCGGAGGGCGAGGCGTCCATCCCGTGCGGCGGCACCCACGTGGGGAGCACGGCCGAGCTGGGACGGGTCGAGGTCGCGTTCTCGCTGGAAGAGGCCGCCCTGACCATGCGCACCACCTGCGGCGCCCCGAGCTAGCCGGCCGCCGCGCTGCCCGTCCTCGTCGTCCTGGCCGAGCGGCTCTGATCGTTGTGTCAGCAAGTGTTGACAAGCGGGTGCTTGTCAGCACATGCTGACACCATGGAAGTCACCGAGCTGGCCGCGGCGGCCGCCGATCACGATCCCGGAGTGGGGCTGGCGGCCGTGGCCGCGCTCAGAGCCCTGCTGGAGGAGCTGGAGGCGACGCACGTGTCGAACGCCCGCGCCCAGGGCTGGTCGTGGGAGCAGATCGCGGACGCGCTGGGGGTTCGGCGGCAGTCGGCTCATCGCAAGCATGCTCGCAGGACGGGGAGGTAGCCGCGTGTTCGCCAGGTTCACCGAGGGGGCCCGCAGGGCCGTGGTCAAGGCCGGGATACTCGCGCTCGACGCGGGCCGGCCCGCGCTCGACGCCGAGGTGCTGCTGCTGGGGGTGGCCGAGGTCCGGCCGTTCTCGCTGGCGGCGTTCACCGCCTCCGAAGCCGACGTGCGGGCGCGGGTGGACGTGGGCGACGCGCGGTCGCTGCTGGCCACGTTGGGGATCGACCTCGACGCCGTGCACCGCCGCACCAGGGCGGGCCTGGACGCGCCCGGGCTGTGGAGCCTGCGGCGGTCCCGGGTGCGCCCGCTGCGGGTGACCCTGTACGGGCCGCTGGGGGAGATCCCGCTGGCCATGCACTCCAGGAAGGCGATCGAGGTCGCCATGTGGCGTCCCGGGCCGGTCACGGGTGAGGACCTGCTGTGGGGACTGCTCGCCGACCACGCGAACGGCGCCGCCGCGATCCTCCGGGGCGCCGGGGTGGACCTGGCCGCGCTGATCCGCGAGGCCCGCGTCCCCACCCGGCGCACGGCCTGATCACACCGGCGTCAGACGGGCTCCAGGTGCGCGATCTTCTCGGGATTCGCGATGAGGTAGATCGTGTCGATCTTGCCGTCCGAGATCAGCAGCGAGGCGACCGTGATCACCCGTCCACCCGCGGAGATGACCATCGCGGGGGCGTGGTTCATGGTCGCCAGCCCGATGGACAGGTCGGAGATCCCCGCCATGCCGATCGAGGCCATGAAGGCCGCGATGTTGGCGGGGGTGTTGATCGACAGCAGCCAGCGGCTGACGTTGTCGGCGCCGGTGATGACCCGCAGCGCGGCCCGGGCCTTGCCGCCGCCGTCGCTGACCATCGTGACCTCACTCGCGAACAGCTCGATCAGCCCGTCGAGGTCGCCCTCGGCGGAGGCGCTGATGAACCGCTCGGTGATCCGCCGCCGCTCCTGCCTGTCCACGTCGAACCGGGGCCGCCTCTCCCGCACGTGGTCCCGCGCCCGCCGCGCGAGCTGCCTGGTCGCCGGCTCGGCCCGCCCGATGATCTCCGCGATCTCGGAGAACGGCAGGTCGAACGCCTCCCGCAGCACGAACACGGCCCGTTCGAGCGGCGACAGCGTCTCCAGCACCAGGAGCAGCGCCAGCTCGACAGACTCGGCCAGCTCGGCGTGCTCGGCGACGTCGGGCGCCGTGCTGATCGGCTCGGGCAGCCACGGCCCCACGTACGACTCCCGCCGCGACTTCGCCCACCGCAGCCGATCGATGGCCAGCCGCGAGGTCACCCTCACCAGGTACGCCTTGGGCTCGTCAACGGTCGTCTCGTCCACCCCCGACCAGCGCAACCACGCCTCCTGCACGACGTCCTCGGTGTCGGCGGCACTGCCCAGGATCCGGTACGCGACCCCGGTCAGCAGGCTTCGGTGGTCTTCAAAGGTCGGCATGAAACCATAGACGTATCACAGGGCTCTCGGTGTGACACAGGGGCTCCCGATCTCCGATACACTTGGTGATCGCAAGGGGCTATGGCGCAGTTGGTAGCGCGCCTCCATGGCATGGAGGAGGTCTGGGGTTCGAATCCCCATAGCTCCACTCTGGGCCGTTCTTGAAACGGCTGGACTGAGGTTGACGGGATCCCGTCTGATCATCGCGATCAGGCGGGATCTTGTCGTTTCAGGGGTTTCCGAATTGGGTTCGTCCTGCTTCGGGGACTGCGGAGTCGGCGTCTGGCAAGGCCCGGGTGGTGTCAGGCTGCTGGTGGGGGAGCGAGATCCGGCCATTGGGCATGGCGAGGCCGACGGTGAGCGGGGCGCTGCGACAGGGTGGCGGGTTGTGCGGCTTATGGGGCGGGTGGTGGCCTGCTCTGGCCTGCGGGTGGTGTGCCGTCGAAGGGCCGGGCTGGAGTCTGCGGCGTGTCGGCGACTGTGACGGGCTCGTCTTGGGGCTGGTGGGTGTGAGTCTCCGCAGGCGGTGAAGGGCTCACGTTCGAGTGGTCGATGTGCAGGTCCATGAGGTCCGGGTTGTACCTTGCCAGGAGGTAGTACGGTCGGGCCGCAGCGACCAGGACGTCCCGGGAGCCTATCCCCCGGTCCAGTGCGTGTAGTTCCAGGGCTCCGGGTTCGGCGCCCCATCGTTCGCTGATATGGGTCAGAATGCGGTCCGCCGACAAGGTATGGATGTCGAAGATGGACTGAGTCTGCTGTGCGTGCTCGTTCACCGACTTCGCGGCGTTGACGAGCTTCGCCGCTGTCGAGACAATTGGCCGCCGGCGCAGCGCGTCCAGCGCCAGGCCGTCCGCGGGAGCCCCAGGCGTCAGCTGGAAGCTGCGCACCAGGAAGGTGCCGAGCTGGTCCTTCAGCGGGCGTGAGGTTCGCTCTGACGGGGTCAGCCACAGGTCGAGGAAGCTCAGCTCTTCGAGGTTGTCAGATCGGGGATCCGGGATGACGTTGCGATGCCGTGCGTGCTCCAGCGCTCTGTCGAGGGTCGCCTCCGTGTGCTGGGTCCGGCAGTTGGAGGCACATTCCTGGACCAGATGGTTGAAGACCAGGTCCCGGTAGAAGTCTGGGTAGTCCCGGGCGAAGAGCTGACACATCCGCAGGACGCTCATCTCGGCGGTCCGGCCGTCCTCGGTGTCGACGCTGCGTGCTCCCAGCTGCCAGCGGTGCACGTAGATGGTGGGTGCCATGGTGAAGTTGGGCGAGGGGTGCGTGGTGCCGTTCGCGCGGCTTTCGTGGGGCATGCGTAATCTGTGGACCAGTTGCAGTGCGTCGTCGCGTTTGAGGTTGACGGCCCGGGTCGCGCACAGATGCCGTAGCGCTTCGACCTTTGCGGCTGGTACGGCCGCCTCGCGGGCGAGCTGGATGAGTTCCGGGTAGGAGCGCAGGCGGTACGGCCGCCGGGCCAGCACGGCGACGAGGTGAGCGGCGGTGGGCTCGTCGAGGATCCCTTCCTGTGTGCACAGGCTCAGGGTCGCGCGTATGTTGACGAGGGCTTCGGAGAGCGGCCGGTAGCGTTCCTCCGCTGGACCGTGCAGGAGGGCCACCTCGTCGTCGGCCGTCAGCCGGCCTTCCAGGTAGTCGCGGTAGATGCGTCCCACGCCGTGCATGCCGAAGGTGTCGAGTTCGGCTGCGCGCAGAGCGCCCATGCTGGCAGCGCCGAGGACTGTCACGCCGGTCTGGATGAGGGAGAGGATCTCTTTGTGCCGGACGGCGCGGGTCTGGCGGAAGTAGCCGTCGATGATGCCGACGACGTCTCCCTGCTGGGGCGCGAGTTTCAGCAGGTCTCCTGCCGCTACCGGTGGGAGGACGGTGATGTCGTCCGCCGCGAGCAGGTCGGCGGCCTCCGGCAGGCTGGGGCCGACGAAGAGGTACCGGGTCATCACATGAACGCCGGTTCGCAGAGAAGCCCGGGGCAGACCACTCGTACGACGGGGATGCCGAGGTCGGGCCTGGTATGGTCCGCGACCAGCGGAGATCGCCCGGTCAGGGCGAGGACGCGGGTGACCGTGGTGCGCAGGTCGTCCGCGAGGGTTTCGTTGCGGACGGAGGCGATCTCGTCGTAGCTGAGCCGGTCGGCTTTCGAGAGCGGTGCGGGACGCGCGGACCCGCTCGAGACGGCGCGCCGGTAGGCCCCCGTGGTGAGGTCGTCCCGGGCTCCGGCGATCTGGGTGGCGCGCGACTGCGCGGCTTCGGTCAGGGCGCGGCACAAGGCGACGTCACGGTCAAGGTGGGCACCCGCGCCGGCGAAGAGCACCGGGAACTCTTCGCTCCAGATGGTGGCCAGGAAGCAGGCGAGCCCGGTGGGCGACGGGAGTACTTCGACCCGGACCTCGACCGCGGCCGCGTCCATGAGGCCCAGCAGCTCCTGGGCTGGACCGTCCACGGTGGCCAGGTCCAGGGCCGGTGATGGGTTCCTCTTGGCGCGGGTCAGACAGTCGCGTTCGATGACCTCGTAGATGCCGTGGAGTGCCGCTTCGGCGAAGGTGTTACCGCTGGCGAGTCCATTGCTGTTCTGGGCGAACAGGGGTGGTGCCCAGGTGTCGCGCACACGGCCGTCAAGGCGCAGCAGGTCGGTCGGCAGGAAGGTGTCCGTTCCATCGTCCAGGCGGCTTGCCCTGGTCCATTCAAGCTCCAGGCCCGGCCGGAGGTGGTGGCGGGGTTCCAGGGGCAGTTCGTGGACGCGGTAGCCGCACGCGCGTTCCATGTCGGCAACGGTCGCGGTCGTCTCGCCGGGATCTAGGCGCTCGGCGTGCCAAGATTCGATCGATTCCATGGCAGCCGAGACCTGGGCGAGGTCGTGAGTGAGGCCTTTGCCCTGGCTCACCGACACCGTCCGGGAATTCGGGCGGACGGCCTGGTGGACCGGTATGCCGATCTCGTCGAGCCAAGTGACGTCGGCGACCCGGGTGATACCGACGATCGGGAAGAGTGGCTGGATCCGGCGCAGCGTGTCTGTGGGGGTCAGGACGCGGTGGGTGCCGGACACGCAGGCTTTGCGGATCTCGTCGAGGGCGGGAACGGGGTGTGCGAGCACTCCGTCCCCGCCCGACAGGTTGTCCGCCATGCCGCTGTCGGTGTGGTCAACAGTGGTGAGACGGCTCAATCTGAACCGTCACGCGCCGTGGACGTCGGCGGGCTCGAGGTCGTCGTTGTCCTTCAGCTTGACGCTCCAGACGGTGTCCTTGCTCGTCATCTGGAGCAAGTTGGTCAGCTCGCCACGGAGTTGGGTTGCGGTGGGCATGTTGAGATTCATCCGCCAACCTTTCTGTCGTCGGCCGGTAGCGCACCGGCGATCCCACGCTGAGCGTAGCCAAGCCTGATCTTCCTGAGAAGATCTTTCCCGTCGGAATCCGGGCGCGGGCTTCGACGTTCACTGCGCCGGCGTCGCGGCGACGAGGACCACCTGCCTGTCCTGACCGTGTTCGAAGAGGCGCACCTGGAGCCCACAGCGGGTGAGCTGGTCGGCCACCGCCGCGCTGTCGTGGTAGAGGTAGCGCCAGACGAGCACTGTGTCGCCCGGCTCGAACGACACTCTCCTCTGGTCATCTCCGACGTCGAAGGTCACGGTGACCGGCTCGATGAACCGTGCCCGGACGAAGACTTCGCTGCGAACGCGGTCGAACCCTGTTTCCGTGACGTACCAGGAGCGGTCGATGGCGAGCAGGTCCAGTCCCACCAACTGCTGGGGCTTGTACGGGCCGCCGACGCTGACCTGATCCATGAACGGGGGCCTGTCGACGCCGGTGTCGATGCGCAGCGTCAGCAACAGCACGTCGTGGTCGCTCATGGCATGACATACGTGGCGCAGGACCTGGGCCGGCTCGGCGAAGTTGTACGGCGTCCCGCCGGCCAGGACGACGAAGCGGACCGGATCGGCACCATCGTGGCCGAGCATGGGCTTGGCGGTGAGGACGCGGGCGAGATCGGGGCCGGTGAAGTCGCCGCGGCACAGCTCGAAGCGCTCCACATGAGCGGGGAAGCCAGCTCGGAGGTTCTCCCTGGCCAGCTCAAGGATCTCTGCGCTGATGTCGATCGCGCGATAGCCGGTCAGGCGGGACCTGTCCAGCAGGTGGCGGATCAGTCCGCGCACGGGACGCGTCGTTCCCGGCCCCAGATCGACGATCTGCACCGGCGATGATGACGGCGCAAGGGCGAGGAGCTGCTCGGCGTGGCAAGTCAGGAGCGTGTCGAAGTCGCTCAGCATCGGTGCGAGTTCGGGGTTGGACGGCACTTCGCTTTCGCGCCACATCTCGCTCCCGTCGCCGAGGTAGGTCAGTTCGTACGGAAACTCGGCACGGTCGTTGAGCGAATCGACGATGGCACCCACCTGTGTCGTCGAGTAGGCGCGATAGAAGTTCTCGTGCGGCGACACCGCATGCTGCTGTACACCCATCACGTCGGACAGTACATCGCCGGCCACATACGTCCGTCTACTCCTCCACAGCCCCGGCTCCAGACGGGTCACCGCCGTCAACGCTGACGGTGACGGATCCTGCGGATCAGGAACGCCGAATCAGCTGTTCTTTATCCGCCGAATCGTCGTGCTGAGCGGAGGTTCGATCATTTCGCGGTGCAGGCCATGGCACCAGCGCCGGCGTCCGGCGGAGCGTGCCCGTCTCCTGATCTCCGAGCTGCACGATGCCTTGAAACAGGAGGGGCTCGGTCGCGCCGAGAGGTCAGATGTACTCGTGAACAGCCCACTCTCATCAGACCGCCTCCGACCTGCCGAAACGGCTCAAGGTCGGGGGCGGCTCCGCGTCTGGGGACGCACGCCGGATGCCCGGTCAGAGCCGGGTCTTGTCGTCCATCAGCGCGATCTTCTTCAGGACGTCTTCTGACGGGACGCCCTTGGCTCCGCTGAGGTCGGCCCCGCGCAGGTCGATCTTCCCCTGGCCGCTGGGCCATTTCGCGCCGGTGAGGTCGGCCCCACGGAAGTGGGTGCCCGTGAAGTCGACGCCGCCCAGGTCGACGCCCGTGAGGTCGGCACCGTCCAGGTCCGCGTACCGGACCTTCGCGTCGATGAGGCTCGCGCCGGGAAGCCGTGCCCCGCTGAGGTCGATGTTCGTCAGGTCGGACCCGGCGAAGCTCGCCCCGGTGAGGTTCGCCCCGGACAGCGACACCCGGATCCAGGTCGAGGAGCCGATGTCCGCGTAGGCGAGGTTCGCGTGATCGAGGAAACTGCGAACCCATCTGATGGAGCCGTCCGCCTTCTCTATGTATTCGCGGTGGCCGAAGTCGGTGTCGGTGAGGTCCGCGCCGGACAGGTCGGCGTTGACCAGCGTCAGGGCCGTGGCGCGGATGCCCGACAGGTTCACCCAGTGCTGCGCGGCCCACGGCGGCCCTGTCGGCGGCGACGTGCCGGCGGGCTTGTTCCTGGCGATCACCGCGAGCGCCGCCTGGATGTCCGCCGGGATGCGCGGCTCCTTCTCCTTGACCTTCTTCGGGGAGCGCTCGCGTACGTACGTGGCGAGCACGTCCACGACGGTCCGCTGATCGCGCGGCGAGTCGCGAGAGATCCTCTCCAGGGCGTAGATCGCCCCGACTCTCCCCTCCAGCGTGTCCGAGCCGATCTGCTCGATGGCCCGCGTGTAACGCTCGGTGATCTGGCCTTCCTGCGTGGTGTCGAGCGAGCGGGCGGTGTAGAACAGCCCCGCCGCCGTGAACAGCAGCCCCAACAGCACCCCCGACGTGGAGAGTAACTGCATTCTGTGCTGCGTGGCGAGCGCCCTGATCTCGATGCGCTCCTTCACGGGCAGCGCCTCGAACTCCGCGCGGGACACCCCCTTGATCGACGGATGTCGGCTGTCGGAGAAGGTCCGCTCAAGACCTTCGATCAACCAGTCCGCGAGCGTGCGCATGCGCTGCATGAAGCAAGTAAAGCCGACAAGGGCCTGCGTGGGGATGGTCCGCCGCACGCGTGGCCGGACGCCCGCGGCGGCAGGTCGCCTGCCTGGCCGATCCGCGGGCGTCCGGCTGTGCGACCTATTCGTGGCCCGTGGGTGTGGCTAGGCGCCGCACATCTGGCAGGAGCAGCGAAGGCAACTCGTGTGGCCGTCGTCGTACCGGTAGATGCACATGCAGGAGTCGCAGCACCCGATCCACGTCGCGGGCAGGGCGTGGGCCTCCTTCCTGGGGACCAGCAGTCCCAGCATCGCGTCACTGACCTTGCCGAACAATCTGTTCATGGTGTACCTCCAGGTACGACGCGGATGTGTTCGGATTCGACCGTAGGGGTGCTGCCGATAGGGCTGATACACGAATGTGTATGCGTGCCCCGCGGGAAATGTCCGCTCAATGTCCGGTGGCTGACCTTGTTGCGGGCCTTTTCGTTTCCGAGGATTCGAGGTGATGACCCCTGGTTCAATGGAATTCACGGTGCTGGGCGGGCTGGCGATACGGGCGAATGGGCGGTTGCTCAGGCCGGGAGCCCCCAAACAACGCACACTCACGTCCCTTCTGCTGGTGCGGGCCAACTCGCTTGCCCCGCTTCACGAGATCACCGAGGAATTGTGGGGATCGGCTCCCCCCAAATCCGCCACCGCCAATCTCCGCACTTATGCGGCGCGGCTTCGAGCCGCGTTTCCGCCGGGGGAGCGAGATCGCCTGGTCGTCCGCCCGCTCGGCTATCAACTGCGGGTCGAGGCGGCCGAACTCGACCTGAAGGCGTTCGAGGAAAAGGCGGCGTCCGGTCGCGCGGCGCTCGAAAAGGGACGCGCCGAGGAAGCCCTGCGGCAATGCGAAACGGCGCTCGCCATGTGGCGCGGGCGGCTGCTGGAGGACGTCCCCCACGGGCCGGTCATCGCCGCCCGTGAGGTCGCGATCGACGAGCAGCGCCGAGCGGTCCAGGAGGACCGCTGCGAAGCACTGCTGCTGCTCGGCCGGCCGGCCCCCGCCATCTGGCCTCTCCGTTCGCTCGTCACGGAGCTGCCGCTGCGGGAGCGGGCGTGGGCGCTGCTGATGCGCGCTCTGTACGCCGACCACGACGTCGCCGGGGCGCTCGACGCGTACGAGCAGGCCCGCACCGCCATCACCGGGTCCCTGGGCATCGATCCGGGCGAGGAGCTGCGGCGCCTCCACCAGGCGATCCTGCGCCGGGACCTGCGCCCGCCCCGCGCGGTCGCCTCGGTCTCCCCGCCGTGCCGGCTACCGCGGAAGCCGGTCATCGTCGGGCGCGAGCCGGAACTCTCCTTTCTCACCCAGCGGCTCGGCGCCGCCGGCGGTGTGGTGGTGGTGCACGGCCCAGCGGGAGCCGGCAAGTCCTCGTTGGCCCTGCACGCCGCCCATCTGGTCGCGGATCGCTATCCGGACGGCCAGCTGTACGTGGACCTGCGACCGCGCCGCCGGCCCGTGAGCGACGCCGATGCCGCCCTCGCGCGACACCGGTCGCTCCTGGCGGAAGGCCGCATGCTCGTGGTGCTGGACAACGCGCCCGAGGTCGCGCACGTCCGCCCGTTCCTCACGGCCGCCCGGCTCTGCACGTTCCTCGTCACGAGCTGTCCGATGCTCACGACGCTGGACGGCGCGCTGCACCTTCGGCTGGACAGGCTGGGACGGCAGGAAGCGATGGCGTTCCTCGCGCACCATGTCGGTCAGGAAAGGCTGCGGGAAGATCCCGGCGCCGCCGCCGAGGTGGTACGGCTGTGCGGCCGGCTGCCGCTCGCCCTGCGCATCGTCGCCGCCCGGCTGGTCGCGCATCCCGGCTGGTCCGTCCGCGAGCTGCTGGAGCGGATGGCCGACGACCGGCACCGGCTCGACGAGCTCCAGGCCGGTGACCTGTCGATGCGGGCCAGCATGTACGCGCAGGTCGAGCACCTCAGGGCAAGTGAGCACCCGATGGATCGGCTGGCCATCGAGGTGTTCCGGCAGCTCGGCTCGCTTCCCGCCGCGGAGATCAGCACGGGGGAAGCTGCCCGGAGGCTCCATGCGCCTGTCAGGAGCATCAGCCGGGCGCTCGATCGGCTGGTCGAGATGGAGCTGCTCGACTTCCACGCGCGTGACCGCTACCGGCTGACGGAGTTGCCCCGGCTCCTGGCCCGGGACATCGCCACGGTGTCCCGGGGCGCCCTGAGGCTCATGCCCGGCGTATGACCGTCGTCCCGAGCAGGCTCTCGCCGTCGAAGAAGCCCACCGTCCGGGAATCCAGGCTCCAGTCGGAGTTGTCGCCCAGCACGATGAACTTCCCGGCGGGGATGGGCGTGCCCGCGGGCCGGCTGACGGCGGTCGCCACATCGGCGGGGATGGGGTCACCGGCGACCCCCGCCACCCGTTTGATCAGCAACAGCGGGATCGAACCCGTCGGGGCCCACCGCACCACGACGATGTCGCCCCGGCGCAGGCGGTCGACCCCGCCGCGTACCACCAGCACGCGTTCACCGCCGCTGTAGGTGGGCGCCATGCTCGTGCCGGTGATGGTCACGGCGACGAACCGGCGCCTGACGTACGCGAGGCCGAGCGCCACGGCGCCGCCGACGACGGCGAGAATCCAGCCGTTCACGACGGCACGCTCTGCTCGTCGGGCCGGTATCCCCGCGCCTGCCTGGTGAACAGCCGCGCGTAGGTGCCGCCCAGCGTGAGGAGCTCCTCATGGGTTCCGTACTCGGTCACCTGCCCGTCCTCCAGCACGGCTATGGCGCTCGCGTCCGTCATGGCACCGAGCCGGTGGGACACGAGCACGCTCGTACGGCCCGCGCGATATCGCCGCAGCCGCTGGTGGATCTCGTGTTCGGCGTCGGCGTCGAGCCCCGAGCTGGGTTCGTCGAGGATCATCAGGTCGCAGTGGTCGCGGAGCATCGCACGGGCGAGCGCGACGCGCTGCCACTGCCCGCCGGACAAATAGACCCCCGTGCTCGCGTCGGTCTTGTCGGCCTCGCTGAAGAACAGCCGCGAGAGCAGGGTCTCGTAGCCGTCGGGCAGACCGGCGAGGAGGGAATGGGCGCCCGCCTCGCGTGCGGCGGCCTCGATGCGGGGCCGGTCTTGGAGCGCGCGGACGTCACCCAGGCCGACATTCTCCGCGGCCGTCAGGTCATAGGCCATGAAGTCCTGGAACACCGCGCTGATCCTGCTCCGCAACGTCTCCGGCGGCACCTCGCGGATGTCCACGCCGTCCCAGAGGATGACGCCCCGGTCGGGGTCGTAGAACCGGCACAACAGCTTGACGATCGTGCTCTTGCCCGCGCCGTTCACGCCGACCAGACCGAGTACGGAGCCGTACGGAATGAACAGGTTGACGCCCCGCAGCGCCCAGGGATGCTCCGGCGAGTACCGGAACCAGACGTCGCGGAGCTCGATCCCCTGCCGCAGCCCCGCCAGCGGACGCCGGCGCGACGGCGCGGGGAGGTCGGGCCCGGCGTTCACGACGGCCCGGTAATGGTCGAACATCAGGAGCTGGAAATGAGCCCCCGCGACCTCGGTGACCAGGCGTCCGAGCGCGAGCCCCACGCCCGCCACCGCGGCCGCGAACATCGTGACGTCGCCCACGGACAGCTGCCCCGAGCCGGCGGCCCGGACGGCCCAGACGAGGCCCGCGCCGGACACCGTCGCGCTGACCAGGCCGAGGCCGCCCTGCGTGAGCATTTCGCGGCTGCCGGTGCGCCGCTCGGCCGCGTTCGCGGAAAGCCTGTCGGCGCGCATCAGGCCGCGCAGGTGACCGCCGATGCCGAACAGCCGCACCTCCTTGGCGGCGTCCACGCTTCCCAGCAGGTCCCCGAAGAAGATCTCCCGCCTCTGCAGCGGCCCGATGTGCCAGAACATCCGGGCCCGCCGCCGGGACAGCAGGAATTCGGCGATCGTCATCGGAATCGCTCCCATGAGCACCGCCACGACCATCAGGGGACTGATGACGATGAGCGAGCCCAGAAAGCCGGCGACGCTGATCGCCGCCTGGACGAGGGAGAGCACCGCGGCGACGACCCGCCCCGGGGCGACCCCGCCGGACTGTTTGGCCATGCGCAGCCGGTCCAGGAAGGCGGGATCCTCGAAGCGCCCGAGCCCGGCGAAGGAGTTGACCACCGCGTACAGGCGATCATCTGCCAGCAGCGCCACGGAGCGGCCCAGCTCCTCGGTGACATATTGGGCGGCGCGCGGCAGGACGGTGACGACGGCTCCCGCTGCCGCCAATCCGGCGCCGAGACCGGTGAGCGTCGTCGCGTCGGCGTGGCCGGTGGCGATCTGGTCCAGGATCAGCTTGGTCAGCCACGAGACGGCGACGGGAACGGCGCCGCTCACGACGGTGAGGCCCACGTACACCAGCAAGGTCGCCGGCCCGGCCCGCCAGGCCAGGCCGAGGGCATGGCCGACGCCACCCAGACGAGGCAGCCGCACCGTCAGGCCGTTGCGACGTCGTGCGGCAGCAGCGCGGCGGGGGCCGACTCGGATCGGAGCACCTGCCCCGAGGAGTCCACCACCCCGAAGAGCGGGTACGCCGTCACGCCGAACCCCGTGGCGATCGGCCCGTCGGGCGCCTCGACCACGGCCCTCGCCACGGGGGTCAGCCGCTCGACGTACGCGGCGGCGCGGTCGCGTTTGCCGATGACGACCACCAGGGTGTTCTGCCTGCCGCCCGGCCACTTCTTCGCGGCTTCGACGAGGTGGGGCAGGCTTTCCTCGCACGGTTCGCAGCCGGGGGTCAGGAAGGCGACGAGGGTGTCGCCTGCGAGCAGCGCCCGCGCGACCGGCTCGCCGTCGGTCGTGGTGGCGGCGAAGTCCCCGACCTGGCTGCCCACCGGCAGAGAGGGAGCCTCGCCCGTGATCGGGGTGGCCCGGCCGGCGAGCAGCTCCGTGTGCTCGCGGAGCCGCCGGATCACACCGAACGTGAGCAGCAGATTGAGCACCGTCAGCACGCTGACGAACGCAAGGATCGCGACGAGACCTGACATGGGGACCTCTCCCTTTCGCCGTGGCCGGGCATCGGAACCCTAGGAACCGCGGCGATAGACCCCGCATACGCACTCGTGTATCGGCCCGATCGGTGGCCTCTCTACGGTCGACTCCGAGAACCGTCGGTGTTCCGCTTGGAGGCGGGAATGAACAGATTGTTCGGCAAGGTCAGCGATTTCATGCTCGGCCTGGTGGTACCGAGGGCCGAGGCGGCGGCGTACGCTCCGCCCCCGGAGTGGATCGGGTGTTGCGACTTCCAGATCTGCAAGTTCCGGAGCGGGAGCGGCGTGATCGCGTGCGCCCAGTGCCTGGACCCGCGCTGCCGATGACCGCGTAGGCGCGAAGGCCCGTCCGGACGGGCCTTCGCGCCTGTTCTGTCCCGCTCTACGGCAGGGCGGGCACGGCCGGCTCGGCGTTGGTCCAGCCGGCCTGGAGCACGGTCTGGGTCATGGTCTTGTTCGGGAACACCTTGCCGCCCTTCAGGGCCGTCTGGCTCTCGGACAGCAGGAGCATCGTGCCGGTGTCGACCACCAGGTCGGTCGTGACCTTGATCGTCTCCTCTTTCCGGCCGGTCGGCTCATGGCCGATCGAGACGACCGCGCCGGTTCTGCCGGCGCCGTCCACGGACTTTCCGCGCGAGCTGACGCCGGGCATCGTCAGCAGGGCCTGGTAGGCCGCGGCGCGGACCTCCTTCGGCGCCGGGAGCTGGTGGAGCAGTCTGGGCAGCTCCGAGGTGACGTACCTGTCCACGCCGTTGTCCGGCACCTGTGAGACCCGCGCGGCCTGCGCGAGCCAGGACTTCAACGCGTCCGGGTTCGCGGGCAGCCGCTGGACCTCGTCGTACGTCAGCCGCTGCCCGGCCACGAAGAACGTGTTCTCACGTCGTACGGGGGTGACGTGGCCCTTGGCGGGCGTGGAGGACAGCGACACGGTCTGGCCGTTGGCGGTGCGGGTCCACTTGGTGGGGGAGCCGTCGCGGCGCCACGCCGCGCGGTCCGCCGCGCTCCGCGGGTACGCCCCCAGCTCCCGCGATCCGACCCAGCGTCTGCCGTCGGGCGCCGTCCATTCCTCGGTGAGCGACTGCTGGACCACCGAGTAGCGGTTCGCGCCGCTGCCGACCTGACGGGGCTCGGGGCGCTGCGACAGCACTCTCGTATGCCAGTACGCACCCTCCGGCGGAGCCGACGCGGCGGCCGTGAGCCGTGCCTCCGGTGCCTTGGTGAGGCTCGGCAGACCCAGCAGTGCGGCGGTGCCCACGGCGGCCAGGCCGGCCCCGAGGGCGATCAGCGGCCGGGCCGGTGCGGTCGCACGCTTCATGTGCTTCCTCCAGAATTCCGATTCGATGTCCCCCAATACGCCTGGGCGCCGGGCAAGGTTGCCCGCGGCGCCTGGCAACTGTTCGGAGCGGCCGAGGCGTATTAGGAGGCGTGAAACTGGACAGACAGCCGTGAGCGGCGCGGAGCATGACTTCGGCGCGTTCGTGGCCGCAAGGGCCACGACCCTGTTGCGGGTCGCCTACCTCGCCTGCGGAGACGAGGCGGAGGCGGAGGACCTGCTGCAGACGGCGCTGGAGCGCACGTACAAGAACTGGGACCGCGTGCGGCGCGACACCGTCGAGCCTTATGTGCGCCGCGTCATCATCAACACCGCCATCAGCCGGGCCCGGCGCCGGGCGATCCTGAACATCATCCCGATGCGCGTGCCGCCGGAGAGAGCGGCCCGCTCGACCGACGTCGACCTGCGTCACGTGCTCATGGACGCGCTGCGCGGCCTGCCTCCCCGGCAGCGCGCGGTGGTCGTCCTGCGGTACTGGGAGGACCTCAGCGAGACGCAGACCGCGGAGGTGCTCGGGTGCACGCTCGGCACGGTGAAGAGTCAGGCGTCGAAGGCGATGGCCAAGCTGCGGACGGCACTCGGCGAGGAAGCCGTGGAAGGAGTGATCGGGAATGCCCATGCTTGAGGACCAGCTCCGCCAGATCATGGCGGAGGAGACCGCACGGCTGCACGCCGCGCCCGACCTCGTGGAGCGGGTCGTCCGGTCCTCGCGGCGGAAGCGGAACCGCGGCCGGATCGCGACGGTGGCCACGTCGCTGGCCGTGGCCGCGGCGGTGCCCCTCTACCTGACGGCGGCCCCGGGCGCCGTGCAGACGTCCGTCGTCTCCGAGACGCCGGACCCATCCGCCTCCGAGACGCTGGGTCCGCCCGCCATCGACGACACCCCGCCGGTGCGGTCCGAGCCCCCGAACCTCGGGGACCTGGGCGACGGAAGGGCGTTCAAGCACGTCAGGGTGGGTTACCTGCCCGACGGCCTGCGGTGGTCCAACTGGTCGCTGGACTTCGGCGAGAGCTACACGACCTCGTGGAACTACGACGGCGACAAGACCGGCTTCTACTGCGTCCAGATCTACGTGTACGAGGGCGAGACCATCCAGGAGATCGACGACCGCGTGCAGGTGCACCGCGACGAGGGGGAGGGCGAGGAGGTGACCGTCGGCGACCGGACCGGGTACCTGATCGTCGAAGGGGTCGGCGAGGACGGCATGAAGGGCACCCCCACGCTCTTCCTGAACATGGGCGAGCAGCGGAGGGCCGAGATCATGTTCAGCCCGGTGTACGTGAAGAAATTCCCCGACGCCAAGGCCGTCGACCGCGAGCTGATCAAGATCGCCGAAGGGCTCACCGCCGACGACTAGGGGCTTGAACTACCAGCGCAGCGGGAGGGTGGCGATGAACTCGCCGAGCCGGTCGGCGATGATCCGGTGGTCGTGGACGGACGGGTGCCAGTGGCAGCCGAGGTAGTCGAGGCCGGATTCGCTGTAGTACCAGTAACGGATCCGGTCGTCGCCCCCGCTGTTGCGCTCCTGGACGATCTGCCGCGCGGTCTCGGCGAACACGGTGGTGTTGGACATGTAGGTGGCGCTGACCACGATGGTCGTGCGGGGGCCGTACCGGGCCCGGAGCTTGTCGAGGAAGCCCTGGTATGCGGTGCGGTAAGCGGCCAGCAGAGTGTCCGGCGTCCACTGTTCGCCCGGGTTGATGGCGGTGGAGAAGTCGTTGATGCCCAGGCCGACCACGACCAGCTGGGGATGCCAGGTGCCCGGGTTCTGCCAGACGTCGCCGGGGACGTTCAGCAGGGCCCGGTCGTAGTAGGTGCGGTAGTCGGTGCCGGGGTCGCTGCCGTTGTAGTTGCGTACCATGCCGCGGCCGGAGAAGGCGTTGAGCTGGTAGTCGGCGTTCAGACGGCGCGCGGTGAGGGCGCCGAAGCTGAGGTTCGCGTCGGTGGTGCGGGCGACTTTGTCGGTGGTGCAGTCGCGGCTGTCGGAGCGGTTGCCGTAACCGACGGTGTAGGAGTCGCCGATGAACTCGATCTGCCGGTGGCGCGCGGCGGGCCTGCCGAGGATCGCGCCGCCCGGGGCGGCGACGAAGCCGCCGAAGGCGCTCGTGGCCCACGGGCTCTCGGTGCGTTTGACCAGCCGTACGCGGTGCACGCCCCGCGTCAGGCCGTTGACCCAGTACGTGGTCCGGCCCGGGGTCACCAGGGTGGCGACGGTCGAGCCGTCGACCTCGACCTCGTAGTCGTTGTCGGAGTCGTCGAGGACGATGCCGACGCCGGTGCCGCGGAAGCGGCCCTCGAAGTAGACGCCGGGCCAGCTGTAGTGGAGGGAGTCCCCGCCGGCCTTGACGCGTCCGGCGGTGTGCACCTTGGCGAGGGCGCCGGACGAGGGGGTCGCGCTCGCGACACCGGGCAGCACCAGGGCGCCCGTCAACGCGGCCAGGACTACGGTCACACGCACAGTTCGCACGGCTTCTCCTTCGCGGCTGGGCGATTGTAACGAGCGCCCGCCCGGACGCCGCAAGATCTGTTTCCGCCCCCTGCGCGCCGACCTGGGCTTTCACCGTCAGCCCGATGAATGGATCCTGAAACTAACCACACCCTCCCGAATCCGGCGGCCCGAATAAGCTGGAAAGCGTCGACTTTATACAGGGGAGTCCCATAAGTGGTGAGCATCGCTCAGGAGACGTCGTTCGACGAGGCCGAGATCCACGAGCTGTACGACTCGGTCGGCTGGCAGCCCTGGACCCGCGACATCGCCAAGGTGTGCCGGAGCCTGGCGAACTCGCATCTCGTCCTCGTCGCCAGGGACGCGGACGGGCGGCTGCTCGGCCTGGCCCGGACGGTGTCCGACGACGAGATGGTCTGCTACGTGCAGGAACTGCTCGTCAACAAGAGGTTCCACGGCCAGGGGATCGGCCGGCTGCTCCTGGAGCGGTTGAAGGAGCGGTACGCGCACTGCCGCTACTTCATGCTGACCACCGACCACGAGTCCACCCCGGAAGGGGTCGCCAATCATGCCTTCTACCGGCGGATGGGCCTGATCGAGCACCACGAGCAGGGGCTGTCGGCCTTCGGGCTGAAGGTCGACAACTCCTGAGCGGTCACTTGGCGAGCATGTCCAGGTAGTGCTGGTTGTACATGACGCCGAGGATGTTGCCGAACGGGTCGATCACGGACGCGGTGACGAACCCCTCGCCGTGCTGCCTGATCCCCTGGTGCTCCTTGGCCCCCAGGGCGACGAGCCGGTCGAGGGCGGCCTCCAGGTCGTCCACGTGCCAGTACGTGATCGAGCCCGCGGGCCCGTCGGTCGCGCCCGCCGGGGCGTAGCGGGCGTCGATGATGCCCAGCTCGTGCTGGTGGTCGCCGACGCGGAACTCGATGTAGCCCGGCACCTGGTAGTAGGGCTCGATGCCGAGCAGCTCGGCGTACCAGGCCTTGGCCGCCTCGAGGTCGGCTGCGTAGAAGCTGATCGTGGCGAATCCGCGGAGCATCTGTGTGGTCCTTCCTTCTGGTTGATGTCTATGATTCTTCCGGTCAAAGTGCTCATCCAATGAGCACTTTACGGAGGAGAATTTCCAGCCATGCGAGCCGATCGACTTGTGGCCGTCCTGCTGCTCATGCAGTCGCGCGGCCGGGTGACCGCGGCCGAGCTGGCCGCGGAGCTGGAAGTGTCCGTGGCCACCGCGCGCCGGGACCTCGAGGCGCTGTCCGCGGCGGGCGTGCCGGTATATCCGCAGCCCGGGCGCGGGGGCGGCTGGTCCCTGCTGGGCGGCGCCAGGACCGACCTCAGCGGCCTCAGCGCCAACGAGGCCGAGGCGCTGTTCCTGCTGGCCGGCCCGGCCGCGGCCGCCACGCCCGAGGTCAAGTCCGCGCTGCGCAAGCTGGTGCGGGCGCTGCCCCAGACGTTCAGGGACGACGCCGAGGCCGCCGCCGACGCCGTGGTGATCGACCCCACCGGCTGGGGCGAGCGCGACCCCGACCGGCCCGAGCCGGTGCGGGTCCTGCAGAGCGCCACCGTACGACGCCGCAAGGTCAGGCTCGGGTACGAGGGCCGCTCCGGCGAACGTACGCACCGGCTCGTCGACCCCTGGGGCTTGGTGGACAAGGACGACGTCTGGTACCTGATCGCCGGCACCGATGCCGGGCAGCGCACGTTCCGGGTGGACCGGATCGCCGAGGCCGAGGTGACGGAGCTGACCTTCGAGCGGCCGGAGGGGTTCGTGCTGTCGGAGGCGTGGGGGAAGGTCGTGGACGAGATGGAGCGGCGGCGCTCGCTGCTGCCCGCGACCGTGCTCATCGCCGAGCGGTTCCTGCCGGTGCTGCGCCACCAGTTCGGGCGACACTGCGAGGTCGAACGCGTCGAGGAGGACGGGCGGGTCAGGGCACGCGTGGCGGCGCCGATGGCGTTGACGATCGCCGAGCAGCTGGCCGGATGGGGTGCGACGGTGGAGGTCGTGGAGCCGGAGGAGGTCAGGGTCCAGCTGGCCAGGATTGGGTCCGAGCTCGTGGAGCGCTACCGCGTCTGAGCTGTGAGGGCCTGAGCCGTCAGGGGAGCGTGGCCGACAGGGTCGCGTGCTCCCACCGGATCTGCTCCCACGCCTGCTCCACGTGCCGCCGCTCCGTCGCCACGCCGCCGATGGCCATCCGCAGCACCACCCGGTCATCGATCCTGGTGTGCGTCATGTACATGGAGCCGCCGGCGTTGAGCAGCTCCAGCAGCCGCATCGTGGCCCGGTCCGCCTCGTCCGCCGCCAGGCCCGGCCACACCGGGCGGAAGCACACGAGCCCGAGCGGGTGCGGCTCGTGCACCTCGAAGCCCGGGTCCGCGGAGACCCACGACGCCAGCTCCTGCGCCAGCGCCACTCCCTTGCGAATGTGCGCGCGCAGCCCCTCGGCCCCGTACCAGCGGATCACCGACCACAGCTTCAGCGCCCTGAAGCGCCGGCCCAGCGGCACCTGCCAGTCCCGGTAGTCGACGACGGAGCCGGTCGCGGTGGCGGGGTTCCTGAGGAACTCGGGCATGACCGACAGCGCGTCGAGCAGCGGGGCGCGGTCGGCCGTCCAGAGCACGGTGCAGTCGAAGTTGGTCAGCAGCCATTTGTGCGGGTTCGTGGAGTAGGAGTCGGCGTACTCGGCCACGCCCTCGTTCAGCCACCGGAGCTCGGGGCAGATCGCCGCGACCCCGGCGTAGGCCGCGTCCACGTGCAGCCAGATCCCGCGTTCGCGGCACAGCTCGCCGATCGCGGGCACCGGGTCGACGGCGGTGGTGGAGGTGGTGCCGACGGTGGCGCACACCATGACCGGCACGGCGCCGTCCGCTTCGTCCTGGTCCAGCAGGGTCCGCAGGTGGCCGGGGTCCATGGCCAGCGTACGGGGATCGACGTCCACCACCCGTACGCCCGCCGCCCCCAGCCCCGTGATCCGCGCCGCCCGCTCCAGCGACGAGTGCGTCTGGGAGGACACGTAGATCGTGTACCTCCGGGTGACGCCGTCGGAGGCGACCCGGCCGCCGCTCGCCCGGTGCAGCGCGGCCAGCAGCGCGACCAGGCAGGCGCTCGATGCCGAGTCCTGGATGACGCCGCCGCCCGCCCGGTCCGTACGGAAATGCTCCGGCAGGCCGAGCAGCCCGGCCAGCCAGTCGACCACCACCGTCTCCAGCTCCGTGCACGCCGGGCTGGTCACCCAGAGCATGCCCTGCACGCCGAGCCCGCCGGACAGCAGGTCGCCCAGGATGGCCGGGCCGCTGGCGTTGGAGGGGAAGTAGGCGAAGAAGCCGGGATGCTGCCAGTGCGTGATGCCGGGCAGCAGGATCCGCCCCAGGTCCGACAGCACGGCCTCGAACGGCTCGCCGTGCTCGGGCGCCGCGGCCGGCAGCGCGCGGCGGATGTCACCCGGGCTCACCTGGGACATCACGGGATGGGACTCGATGCCGGCGAGATAGTCCGCGATCCAGTCGACGACCTGCCTGCCGTGGTGGCGGAACTCCTCGGGGCTCATGTGACCGCTCATCCGCCCACTCTGATCGCCTGGCGGGCGTCGGGAAAGGGGACGGGCCGGAGGCTTTCCGCCTCCGGCCCGTCTATGTCGAGCGGTCGATCGACCGCCTTGGGTCAGTAATGTCCGCGGTGGCGCCGGCCGCCGAACGACTTGCCGAGGTGGAAGCCGCCGGGCAGGTGCACGGAGACGTGGCGGCGGCCGTCGGGAGTGGTCGTGACGTGGAAGCGGCGGTTGCCGTAGCTGTGGCCGACGCCGCGACGTGACAGGTTGATCCGGAACGGGCCCACCTTGATGGTCTTGCGGTAATGCCAGCCCATGTCCCTCCTTCGCCGTTCCTGCGCTCACCCTGACAACGGACGGGGCCGCCGTCAGGTTCCGGCGAGTACTCGGGCCAGGGCTTCGAGGGCGTGCGGGTAGGCGCGTTCGGAACCGGCGGCGTACCCGATGAGCAGGCCGCCGGGGCCGTCGCCGCGCCAGAGCGGGGAGGCGGGGCGCAGCGCGATGCCCCTGCGCTCGCACTCGGCCAGCAGGTGCCCTTCGGCGGGACCCCTCTCCGGGAGCAGGAGGAGCGCGCGCAGCCCCGCGGCCACCCCGGGCAGGGCGACGCCGGGCAGCGGCTGGCCGGGCCCGGGGCCGAGCCGGGCGAGCAGCAGCTCGCGGCGGCGGCGGTAGCGCAGGCGGGCGGCGCGGATGTGGCGGTCGTAGTCGTGGGTCTCGATCAGCCTCGCCAGCACGAGCTGGCCGAGCACCTCGGTGTGGGTGTCGGCGTACAGCTTGGCCTCGGCCACGGGGCCGATCAAGGAGGGCGGCACCGCCATCCAGCCCAGGCGCAGGGCCGGGGCGAGGGACTCGGAGGTGGTGCCGACGTACACGACCCGATCGGGCGCGGTCCCCTGGAACGCGCCGACCGGCTGCCGGTCGTAGCGGAACTCCCCGTCGTAGTCGTCCTCCACGACGAGCCCGCCCCACTCGCGCAGCGCGCGGCGGCGGGCGGGGTGCAGGGGCACGCCCGTGGGGTACTGGTGCGCGGGCGTGACGACGGCCGCCGCGGTCGCGCCGGTGAGCGTGTCCACCTGGGCGCCCAGCCCGTCCACGGGCAGCGGTACGGTCTCGCGCCCGGCACGGCGCAGCACCTCGCGGTAGAAGTCGTGCCCCGGCTCCTCCGTGGCGATCGGGCCGTCGATCACCTGGACGAGCAGGTTGAGCGCCTGGACGAACCCCGTCGTGACCACGATCAGGTCCGGCGTGGTGATCACCCCGCGCGTCCTGGCGAGATAGCCCGCCAGCGCCGCCCGCAGCTCGATCCGGCCGCGCGGGTCGCATGGGCCGAGGACCTCGGCGGGCGCGGTGGAGAGCACGTGCCGGGTGGCCCGCAACCACGCCCGCACCGGAAACGCCGACACGTCGGGCTGTCCCGGCCGCAGGTCATGGAGCGGCGCCGCAGAGGGTCCGGCCGGCAGCCGCAGGTCATGGAGCGGCCCTGGGGAGGGCTCGGACGCCGGCCGGCCCGGCCGTGGGGAGGGCTCGGACGCCGGCCGGCCCGGCCCCGGGGAGGGCTCGGGCGGCGGTTCCGGACGGGACGGCGTGGCGGGGGACACGTCGGCGACCTCGGTGGCCGAGCCCGGCCGGGTGGCCAGGTAGCCCTCGGCGACGAGCTGGTCGTAGGCCGCGCTCACCGTGCCGCGCGACAGCCCCAGCTCCGCCGCCAGCGACCGCGTCGAAGGCAGCCGCGTGCCGCGCGGCAGCCGCCCGTCCCGGACCGCCTGCCGCAGCGCCTCCTCCAGCCCGCGCCGCCGCCCACCGCCGGTGGAGACCTCCAGGTGCAGGTCCACCCCGAAACCGGCCCAATCTTTTCGCACGGAACCGGATCTTACGCATGGTCCGGTACCCGGGCCTACGGTAGGTGAGCAGGCAGAACCCGGAAGGACGACGTCAACATGATCGTGATCGCTCACCTGAGCGACATCCACATCGGCGCGACGCCCCAGAGCGTCGACCGCGCCACCTCCGTCATGCGCTACCTCGACGCGCTCCCCGCCGACCTCGACGCCGACCTCGACGCCGACCTCGACGCCGTGCTCGTCACCGGCGACATCGCCGACCACGGCCTCCCCGAGGAGTACGAGGAGGCGCGCAAGCTGCTCTCCTCCCGCCACCCGGTCCTGGTCGGCCCGGGCAACCACGACGTGCGGGAGCAGTTCCGCCGCGTCCTGCTGGGCGACCGGAGCGGCGGCGCGGGGCCGATCAACCAGGTCCTGCGCACGGACAGGGCCGTCTACGCCATGTGCGACTCCTCCATCCCCGGCGAGGACTCGGGCCACCTGGACGACGAGACGCTGGCCTGGCTGGACGACGTGCTCGCGGGCGCGGACCGGCCGGTGTTCGTGGCCTTCCACCACCCGCCCACGCTGCTGCACAGCCAGGTGGTCGACGGCATCAGGCTGCACCGGTCCGAGCCCCTTGAAGAGCTGCTCGGGCGGCATCCGGACGTGCCCGCCGTGCTGGTCGGCCACGCCCACACGGGCGCCGCCACCACCTTCGCCGGCCGCCCGCTGCTGGCCGCCCCCGGCGTCGTGTCCACGTTGAAGCTGCCGTGGGAGGGCGGCACGACGTTCGCCAACTGCGCGGACTACGACCTCCCGCCGGCGATCGCGTTCCACGTGCTCGACGACACGGGCCGGATGACCACGCACTACCGGGTCGTCGCGTAGCCGCCGGGCGGGCCTCCAGGAGGAGGCCCGCCCGCGCCGTCATCGCCCGGTCAGCCGCACGAACGTCACCGAGTGCGCGGGGAAGTCGTAGGTGAAGGCCGAGGAGAAGCCGTGCACCTGTCGCTCCACCGGCGCCACCCGCTCCGGCTCGGACAGGGAGTTCGTGTCGGACGGCGAGCCCGTCAGCGTGGTCACCGTGGCGACCGGCCGGAACCGCGCCGGGCCCAGGTCCACGCTGCTGCGCACGGCGGTTTCCTCCGCGTTGACGACCTTATCCGTCTGGTGAACGGAGGAGATTCCCTCCTACCTTGCGGTGGCGGGCTTGACGCGGCGAGCGCGCCTGACGACTGCCCTCCCGGCAGCCGGGACGAGCGCAAGGCCCATCCGATACAGATGCAAGGTGTTCCGGGCGGCGTTGTAGTCGGCATTGCCGGACCAGCCGCAGTCCGGGTTCTTACACACGAACATGGCCTGGCTCTCCCGGCTGCCCGGGGTGGTGAACCCGCAGGCCGAGCAGCGCAGAGAGGTGCCCGGAGCGGGAACCTTGTGCAGCGCGCCGCCATAGCGTGCAGCCTTGTACGTCAGCAACGTCACGGTGCGGCCCCAGGCCTCCTGGCTGATGGAACGGTTCAGGCCGGTCTTTTGCGCGACGTTCGTCCCCGGGTTCTCGACGGTGCCCTTGGCGCTCTTGGTCATGTTCGCGATGGGCAGATCTTCCACCACGATGACGCCGTAGGTGCGAGCGATCTCGGTGGTGGTCTGGTGCTGCCAGTCGATCGTCCGGCGCTTGGCTCTTGCACGCAGGCGCGCGATCTGGTCGTAGGTGGCCCGCAGTCGGCGCGAGGTGCGCTCGCCCGGGTTGCGGAAGCTCTTGCGGTGGGCCGCCCGCCGCTCCAGAGCGAGCAGCGTGGCCTGTTCCTTGTCGGTTAGCCAGGCGTTCGGCTTGTCCTTGGTGGCCTTCCATTTCTCGTGGGTGTGATGGTTGCCATCCGATAGGGCCAGCGGCACGGCCACGCCGGCGTCGATGCCGATGTCCGGCCCCTGGTGGGGCTCGGACTTGGGGGCGATGGTCTGGATGCGGAAGGCGATGTGCCAGCCGAGCGCGTCCTTGACCAGCCGGGCACCGGTGATCCGGTTGCCGGCATCGGCTTCCTTGCCGACGGGTAGGTCCTTGGTCCAGCGGAACCGGACCCGGCCGACCCGGGGAATATTGACCATGCCCCAGCGGCGGTGCGCCCGCGTGACCTGCAGGTCGCGGCCTTGCGGGATGTCCACTGCCATTACCGATCGGAAGCGGGCCTTGAAGGTTGGCGCCTCGGCCCGGCCCTCCCAGCAGTTCTTCCACGCCTGGAAGTACGTCTTGAGGACGCCCTGCGCGGCCTGGGCGGGCAGCACGGCGAGCCAATCGATGTCCTGGCGGGCCTGCCGGATCGCAGCATCCGCCGCGGCCAGGGACCTGCGGCACGTCGGCAGCATCGTCCACCACTCATGCAACAAATTCCACAGCGCCCGGGCCGCGTGCGCCTGGTCGTCGATAAGGCGAACCTGGGCGGGTGTCAGCGCCAGCCGGGCGCGGTGCGCGAACCGCCGCTTCTCCAGGCGAGGGTCCTGGGCCGGGGTGGCGGCGAACTGCGGTTGTGCCACCGGCGGCAGGTCCTGCTTGTTGGTGGTGGAGCGGCGGATCGCCATTACGCACTTCCTGTCACGCGGCCATCACTCACCGAAATATTACCTAGCGTCACCGAAGTTTTCCATAATGTTTTCGAAAGCAGGGCGGGCCTGCTTTGCCCGTCCTGAGCGACCAGTTCTCCGCGCCGCGCTTCGGGTGAAGTCCTTGACCTTCCGGTACGCACGTTGCCGGGAGTTGCGGCGAGGTATCGCTGACGTCGAGCCGGGCCTGGCCGCGAAGCTCGCGTTGAACGAGGCCCCGACCTCGGTGTCCGTCTCGATCACCGGCCCGCCCGCGGATCCGACGTGGGCGAGCCCGGCGCGTACGTAGTTGTCCCAGTCCTGCCAGGCCAGCAGGCCCGCGCTCTGGTGGTCCAGTGCGACCGGGGCGCTCAGCTTGGTGACCACCTCGAAGTCGCCGGCGGGGACGTCCACGAGGTTCCTGGCGGTGTTGGTGCCCTGGTACGTGTCGCCGGTCAGGCTCTCCACGCGCAGCGCGCCGCCCGACAGCGACCAGCGGGAGCTGTCCGGCGACAACACCGTCCAGTCCTCGCCGAGCGTGGTGCCGTCGAACTGGTCGACCACGGCGCCGTCCGGGATGGTCTCGGCAAGCGAGGCCGCCGCGGTCGCCGGCGGTGGCGCCACCAGCGAGGCCGCCAGGAGCAGGGCGGATAAGGCGATTCGCGTCATGAGTGGGGGGCTCCTCAAGGTTGTTAGCGTTAACAAGGCAAGTGAGCGTTAACAACGGCGATCCGCGACAAGTTAAGGAATGGCCCAGACCCTCGTCAAGGCCCAGCCCATGTGATCCGACCGTAATCAGGCGGCCCCTTGACGAGACCGGTTGTTAACGTTCACAGTCGGGGCGAGCTCACCAAGCACTTCAAGCATCCTCAGCACATCGAAAAGTAGGCGTCGGCGACGCCCTCGGGGACCGGTGTGGCCGGTGCGTAGGCCGTTGCGCAAGGCAGGAAGGCGCCGGCGTCCCGCATTGGGATGTTAGCGCTCACATGAGAAGGGAACCCCCACGTGTTGAAGAGGATCTCGGCTTTAGTTCTCGCCGGTCTGACCGCGATGTCCATGACCGCCTGCGGCAGCGGCGGTGGCGGCGGCGGTGGCGGCGGCTCGATCACCATGGGCTTCTCCCAGGTGGGCGCGGAGAGCGGGTGGCGCACCGCGAACACCAAGTCCGTGCAGGACTCGGCCAAGACCGCGGGCATCACGCTCAAGTTCTCCGACGCCCAGCAGAAGCAGGAGAACCAGATCAAGGCCATCCGCTCCTACATCCAGCAGAAGGTGGACATCATCGCCTTCTCGCCGGTGGTGGAGTCCGGCTGGGACACGGTGCTCAAGGAGGCCAAGGACGCGAAGATCCCGGTCATCCTGACCGACCGCGCCGTGGACTCCAAGGACACCTCCCTCTACAAGACCTTCCTCGGCTCGGACTTCGTCGAAGAGGGCAAGAAGGCCGGCCAGTGGCTGGTGAACGAGTACAAGGACGCCAAGGACCCGGTGAACATCGTCGAGCTGCAGGGCACGACGGGCTCGGCCCCGGCCAACGACCGCAAGTCCGGCTTCCAGGGGGTCATCGGGGCAGATCCCAAGTTCAAGATCATCGCCTCGCAGACCGGTGACTTCACCAGGGCCAAGGGCAAGGAGGTCATGGAGGCCTTCCTGAAGTCGAACCCGGACATCGACGTCCTCTACGCCCACAACGACGACATGGGCCTGGGCGCGATCGAGGCCATCGAGGGCGCGGGCAAGGTGCCCGGCAAGGACATCAAGATCATCACCGTGGACGCCGTCAAGGACGGCATGCAGGCGCTCGCCGACGGGAAGATCAACTACATCGTCGAGTGCTCGCCGCTGCTCGGCCCGCAGCTCATGGACCTGGCCAAGAAGGTCGTCAAGGGTGAGCAGGTGCCGGCCCGGGTGGTGACCGAGGAGACCACGTTCACGCAGGAGCAGGCCAAGCAGGTCCTGTCCTCCCGCCAGTACTGACCCGCCTGCCGGTCGCGCGCCTTCGTACTCCGGCCGGGGTCCCTTGGGATGAGGGAGGGGCGAAAGCGCCCCCGTACTCCGGCTCGGGTCCTGAGATGGGGAGAGGCGACGGCGCCCCCGTACTCCAGCCGGGGTCCTGGGCTTTCCACCAGCCGGAGTGCGGGGCGCGGCCGTCCTTCTGAACTCCCCCGGGCCCTGGACCGGGGCGCCGGGGAGGCGTAGTGACGAGGCAAGGCGGCGGTTTCCCTGCCATATGAGGAGAGACATGGTCACACCCGCGCCGGTCCTGACGATGAGCGGGATCGGCAAGCAGTTCCCTGGCGTGAAGGCCCTGGACGGCGTCGACCTGCGGCTGCTACCGGGCGAGGTGCACGCGCTCATGGGAGAGAACGGCGCGGGCAAGTCCACCCTGATCAAGGTGCTCACCGGCGTCCACCCCGCCGACGCGGGCACCATCGAGCTGGGCGGCGCGCCCGTCGCGTTCGGCAGCCCCCTGGAGGCGCAGCAGGCCGGCATCAGCACGGTCTACCAGGAGGTCAACCTCTGCACGAACCTCTCGGTGGCCGAGAACATCTTCATCGGCCGCGAGCCCCGGAGAAGGGGTCGCATCGACTGGAAACGGATGCGCGCCAGGGCCGCCGAGCTGCTGTCCCGGCTGGAGCTGAGCGTGGACGTGTCGGCGCCGCTGTCGACGTACTCGCTGGCCGTCCAGCAGATGGTGGCCATCGCGCGGGCGATCGACATCGAGGCGAGGGTGCTCATCCTGGACGAGCCCACCTCCAGCCTGGACGCCGACGAGGTCGAGCAGCTCTTCCGGGTGATGAGGAGGCTGAAGGAGGAGGGCATCGCCATCCTCTTCGTCTCCCACTTCCTCGACCAGATCTACGAGATCTCGGACCGCATGACGATCCTGCGCAACGGCAGGCTCGTCGGCGAGTACCTCACCGATCGGCTCCCGCAGGTCGAGCTGGTCGCCAAGATGATCGGCCAGGAGCTGGCCGCGCTGGAGCGGCTGCACGGCGAGGCCAAGGTCTTCGACCGGCCGCTGGTCGAGGCGCGCGAGCTGGGCCGGCCGGGAGCCATAGAGCCGTTCACGCTCACGATCCACGAGGGCGAGGTGGTGGGCCTGGCCGGGCTGCTCGGCTCCGGCCGTACGGAGATCGCGCGGCTGCTGTTCGGCGCCGACCACGCGGGCACGGGCGAGATCGCGGTCGGCGGGACCCCGGCGTCGTTGCGCACGCCCCGCGCGGCCATGAACCACAAGATCGCGTTCTGCTCCGAGAACCGCAAGGCCGACGGCCTCATCCCCGACCTGACCGTGCGCGAGAACATCATCCTCGCCCTCCAGGCCACCAGGGGCTGGACCAGGCCGGTGCCGCGCGAGCAGCAGGACGAGCTGGTCGGCAGGTACGTCAAGGCCCTGAAGATCAACCCGCCCAACCCCGAGCACCTCGTACGCAACCTCAGCGGCGGCAACCAGCAGAAGGTCGTGCTGGCCAGATGGCTCATCCTCGAGCCGCGCCTGCTCATCCTGGACGAGCCCACCCGGGGCATCGACGTCGGGGCGAAGACCGAGATCCAGCGCCTGGTGGCCGAGCTGTCCGACGGCGGCATGGCGGTGCTGTTCATCTCGGCCGAGCTGGAGGAGGTGCTGCGGCTCAGCCACAAGGTCGAGGTGCTGCGCGACCGGCGGCTGGTGGCCGAGCTGCCCAACGACGACGAGCTCACCACGGACGTGCTCATGGAAACGATCGCGAGCGGAGGCCGGGCCTCATGAGACGGCTGCTCTGGCCGGTGGTGGTCCTCGTACTGCTGCTGGCGCTGAACGTGTTCTTCACACCCAGCTTCTTCTCGATCCAGGTCAGGGAAGGCCACCTGTACGGGAGCCTGATCGACATCCTGCGCTTCGGCGCCCCGCTGATCCTGGTCTCGCTCGGGATGACGCTGGTCATCGCCACCGGCGGCATCGACCTGTCGGTGGGCTCGGTGGTGGCGATCTCGGGGGCGCTGGCCTGCCTGCAGATCAGCGAGGACGCGAGCGTGTTCACCGCCGTGGCGGCCGCGCTCGGGCTCTGCCTGGTGCTGGGCGCCTGGAACGGGTTCCTGGTCGCGACCGTCGGCATCCAGCCGATCATCGCCACGCTCATCCTCATGGTGGCCGGGCGCGGCCTGGCCCAGCTCATCACGGACGGGCAGATCATCACCGTCAACAGCCCGGCGTACAAGGTGATCGGCGGCGGCTACTGGCTGACCGTGCCGTTCGGCATCATCATCGTGCTCGGCGTGCTGGCGATCACGGCGTTCCTCACCCGGCGGCTGGCGCTGGGCATGCTGATCGAGTCGGTCGGCGGCAACGCCGAGGCCAGCCGGCTGGCGGGCATCAGGGCGCGCGGGATCATCATCATGGTGTACGCGTTCGCCGCCCTGTGCGCGGGCGTGGCCGGGCTGATGATCAGCTCGAACGTCTCCAGCGCCGACGGCAACAACGCCGGCCTGTGGATCGAGCTGGACGCCATCCTGGCCGTCGTGATCGGTGGCACGTCGCTGTCCGGCGGCCGGTTCTCGCTCGGCGGCACCGTGCTGGGCGCGCTGATCATCCAGACCCTGACCACGACGATCTACTCGATCGGCGTGCCACCGGAGACCACGCTGCTGTTCAAGGCGCTGGTCGTGACGGCGGTCTGCCTCATCCAGTCCCCGTCCTTCCGCGAGAAGGCGTTCCGCAGACGCGGCCGCGCCGCGCCCGCCGGTCCGGTGGCCGAGGAGAAGGTGCGAGTGACCACATGAGCACGCTGACGATCGGGCGGGCGAGCGTGCCCGCCAAGTATTTGCCGGTCCTCGTGACCGGGTGCCTGTTCCTGGCCATGTTCGTGGTCGGCGGGATCCGCTACGAGGGGTTCGCCAGCGGGCAGGTGGTGCTCAACGTCTTCATCGACAACGCCTTCCTGCTGGTGGTGGCCGTCGGGATGACGTTCGTGATCCTGACCGGGGGCATCGACCTGTCGGTGGGGTCGGTGGTGGCGCTGTCCACGATGATCTCGGCCAGCCTCATGGCGGGGCCCGGGTGGCCGCCGTACCTGGTGATCCCGCTGGTGCTGGTCATCGGGTCGGGGCTGGGGCTGGTGATGGGGTACATCGTGCACGCCTTCGACATCCAGCCGTTCATCGTGACGCTGGCGGGCATGTTCCTGGCGCGGGGGCTGTGTTACACGATCGGCACGGACTCGATCCCGATCAACGATCCCACCTTCACGGCGTTCGCGCAGGCGAGGATCGACCTGTTCGCCGACATGTGGATATCACCCAGTGTGATCGTCGCCGTGGTGGTCGTGCTGGTGGCGGCGTACGTGCTGCACTACACCCGCCTCGGCCGCGCGGTGTACGCGACCGGCGGCAGCGAGCAGTCCGCGCTGCTGATGGGGCTGCCCGTGGGCCGGACGAAGATCGCGGTCTACACGATCAGCGGGTTCTGCTCGGCGCTGGGCGGCGTGCTGCTGTCGTTCTACATGCTCTCCGGTTACGGGCTGCACGCCGTGGGCATGGAGCTGGACGCGATCGCGGCGGTCGTCATCGGCGGCACCCTGCTGACCGGCGGCAGCGGCTTCCTGCTGGGCACCGTCCTCGGGGTGCTCGTGCTGGGCCTGATCCAGACGATCATCAGTTTCGAGGGGACACTGTCCTCATGGTGGACCAAGATCTTCATCGGAATGTTGCTCTTCGTCTTCATCTTGCTGCAGCGCCTGTTTTCGGCCCGATCGAGGCGCTGACCTGCTGGGGAAAGTTACTCGAAAGTTTCCGGTAGGTTATGCGCGCCCGTTGACACGAGCGTTGTTAGCGATAACAATCGGCGGAAGCGAACGAGAATTTTGTTCTGATTCGTTACTTTGTGTAATCGAATCCCTCGCTCTACCGGCAGCCGCCGCGTCCAGCGCTGCCGGACCCCCATCGCAAGGAGATGACATGAGGTTGGGACGAATCGGGGGCGTGGTATCCGTCATCGCGCTCGCCGCGACGATGACGGCCTGCGGGTCGAGCACGAAGACCGTCGACGCCCAGGCTTCCGCCTCGGCCTCCGCCGGAAGCGGGGGCGCCCTGATCGGCGTCACCATGCCCACGAAGTCGTCGGAGCGCTGGATCCACGACGGCGACAACGTCAAGCAGCAGCTGGAGAAGCTGGGCTACAAGGTCGACCTCCAGTACGCGGAGAACGACATCCCGACGCAGGCCAACCAGATCGAGAACCAGATCACCAAGGGCGCCAAGCTCCTGATCATCGCCTCGATCGACGGCACCGCCATCACCTCCCAGCTCCAGCAGGCCGCCGACAACAAGATCCCGGTCATCGCCTATGACCGTCTGATCCGCAACAGCCCGAACGTCGACTACTACGCCACGTTCGACAACTTCAAGGTCGGCGTGCAGCAGGCGACCTCGCTGCTCAAGGGCCTCGGCGTCGAGGACGGCAAGAAGGGCCCGTTCAACGTCGAGCTGTTCGGCGGCTCGCCCGACGACAACAACGCCACGTTCTTCTGGAACGGCGCCATGTCGGTGCTCAAGCCGAAGATCGACGACGGCACCCTGAAGATCGCGAGCGGTCAGACCGACTTCAAGCAGGCCGCCATCCTGCGGTGGGACCCCGCCACGGCGCAGAAGCGCATGGAGGACATCCTCACCAAGACCTACGGCGGCAAGAAGGTGGACGGCGTGCTGTCGCCGTACGACGGTCTGTCGATCGGCATCCTGTCGGCGCTCAAGAGCTCCGGCTACGGCACCAGCGGCCAGCCGTACCCGATCGTGACCGGCCAGGACGCCGAGCTCGCGTCGGTGAAGTCGATCATCGCCGGTGAGCAGTACTCCACCATCTTCAAGGACACCCGCAAGCTCGCCGAGCAGACGGTGAAGATGGCCGACTCCGTGCTCAAGGGCCAGAAGCCCGAGGTCAACAACGAGAAGGACTACGACAACGGCAACAAGGTCGTCCCGTCGTACCTGCTCGACCCGGTGATCGTGGACAAGAGCAACTACAAGGAAGTCATCATCGGCGGCAACTACTACACCGAGGACCAGCTCAAGTAAGGGCCAGAGCCCCGGGGACCCCAGGGGTCCCCGGGGCTTCCTCTCTGAGCGAGGGAAATATGACCGAGCACATCTTGCGGATGAGCGGGATCACCAAGACCTTCCCCGGCGTCAAGGCGCTGCAGAACGTCAACCTGTCCGTCCGGCGGGGCGAGATCCACGCCATCTGCGGCGAGAACGGCGCCGGCAAGTCGACGCTGATGAAGGTGCTTTCCGGGGTCTACCCGCACGGCGAGTACGAGGGCGAGATCACCTTCGAGGGCAGGACGGTCGAGTTCGGCGGCATCCGCGACAGCGAGCACGCCGGCATCGTCATCATCCACCAGGAGCTGGCGCTCAGCCCCCAGCTGTCGATCGCCGAGAACATCTTCCTCGGCAACGAGCGCGCCAAGCGCGGCTTCATCGACTGGAACCGCACCAACTACGAGGCCGGCGAGCTGATGAAGCGGGTCGGCCTGCGTGAGAACCCGACGACGCCGATCGCCGACATCGGCGTGGGCAAGCAGCAGCTCGTCGAGATCGCCAAGGCGCTCTCGAAGGAGGTGAAGCTGCTCATCCTCGACGAGCCGACCGCCGCCCTCAACGACGACGACTCGGCCCACCTGCTCGACCTGCTGCGCGGCCTGCGGGACGAGGGCATCACCTGCGTGATCATCTCTCACAAGCTGAACGAGGTCACCGCCATCGCCGACTCCGTCACGATCATCCGCGACGGGCAGACGATCGAGACCCTCGACATGGCCACCGACGACGTCACCGAGGACCGCATCATCGCCGGCATGGTCGGCCGGGCGCTCGACAACCGCTTCCCGCCGCACGAGCCGACCATCGGCGACGAGGTGCTGCGCATCGAGGACTGGACGGTCTACAGCCCCAGCCAACCGGGCCGGAAGGTGGTCGACGGCGCCGCCCTCACGCTGCGCCGGGGCGAGATCGTCGGCCTCGCGGGGCTGATGGGCGCCGGGCGCACCGAGCTGGCGATGAGCGTGTTCGGGCGCGCGTACGGGGTGCACATCTCCGGCAAGATCTTCAAGGACGGCAAGCCGATCGAGATCCGCAACGTGCAGGACGCGATCAAGCACGGCATCGCCTACGCCACCGAGGACCGCAAGCGGTACGGCCTCAACCTCATCGAGGACATCAAGCGCAACATCTCGGCGGCCGGGCTCACCGGGCTGTCCAAGCGCGGCTGGGTCAACGAGAACGAGGAGTACAAGGTCGCCGAGCAGTTCCACAAGAGCATGAACATCAAGGCGCCCACGGTCAACAGCATCGTGGGCAAGCTGAGCGGCGGCAACCAGCAGAAGGTCGTGCTCTCCAAGTGGATCCTGACCGAGCCGGACGTGCTCATCCTCGACGAGCCCACCAGAGGCATCGACGTGGGCGCCAAGTACGAGATCTACACGATCATCAACCGGCTGGCCGACCAGGGCAAGGCCGTGCTCGTGATCTCCTCTGAGCTGCCCGAGCTGCTCGGTCTGTGCGACCGCGTCTACACCCTCTCCGAGGGCCGGATCACCGGCGAGGTGCCGCGCCAGGAGGCCACCCAGGAACACCTCATGTACCTGATGACCAAGGGACAGGAAAAATGAGTAGCATCACGCCCACCGACGTGGAGGTCGGCGCCAAGGGCGACGGAGGAGCTCCACGGCAGCCGGGCAGGGTGTCGCTCGGCGGAGTGTCGCTCAACCTGCGATCCAGCGGCATCTACATCGCCTTCGCGCTGATCGTCGTGCTGTTCTCGGTGCTGACCGACGGCGCGATGCTCACGCCGCAGAACATCTCCAACATCATCGTCCAGAACTCCTACGTCCTGATCCTCGCGATCGGCATGATCCTGATCATCATCGCCGGGCACATCGACCTGTCGGTCGGCTCGGTGGTGGCCGTCACGGGAGCCCTGGCGGCCGTGCTCATGGTGAACATGGGCTGGCCCTGGCCGCTGGCCCTGCTCGTCACGCTGGTGGCCGGGGCGCTGATCGGGGCCTGGCAGGGCTACTGGATCGCGTACTTCGGCATCCCGGCGTTCATCGTGACGCTGGCCGGCATGCTGCTGTTCAGGGCGCTGACCCTGACCGTGCTGGGCAACCAGGGCATCGGCCCGTTCCCCGACCAGGTCCGCACGCTGGCCAACGGCTTCACCAACGGCTACCTCAAGAACGTCGGCCTCGGCCCGCTCGGCGGCGCCGACCTGTTCAGCCTGCTGATCGGCATCGTGGCCATCGCCGGCATGGCGGTCGCCCAGTGGCGCACCCGCAACGCGCGCCAGGGCTACGGGCAGGCCGTGGAGCCGATGGCGCTGTTCGTGCTGAAGCTGGCGGCGGGGGCCGCGCTGATCCTCTTCCTGGTCGTGCAGCTCGCCCGCTTCAAGAACCTCCCGTGGGTGCTGGTGCTGCTGGCGGTGCTCGTGCTCGGCTACTCGCTGATGGCCAACCGCACGGTCTTCGGCCGGCAGATCTACGCCATCGGCGGCAACCTCCAGGCGGCGGTCATGTCCGGCGTGAAGGTCAAGTCGGTGGTCTTCTGGATCTTCGTCAACATGGGCGTGCTGTCGGCCATCGCCGGCATCATCTTCGCCGGCCGGCTCAACCAGGCGGGTCCCACCGCCGGTAACAGCTTCGAGCTGGACGCCATCGCCGCGGCCTTCATCGGCGGCGCGGCCGTCCAGGGCGGCGTCGGCAAGGTGGTCGGCGCCATCACCGGCGGTCTGATCATGGCGGTCATCAACAACGGCATGTCCCTGATCGGCTCGCCCAGCGAGCGGGTCATGCTCGTCAAGGGAGCGGTCCTGCTGGCGGCCGTCGCGTTCGACGTGTGGACCAAGCGCAGGGCAGGTGCCGCGCGTTAGTTAAGATCCCCTGAGCCCAGCGAAAGGAGAGACCGTGACGACCCCCAAGCGCCGCCTGCCGGTCATGGCCGATGTGGCCAAGGAGGCGGGCGTGTCGCACCAGACGGTCTCCCGGGTGCTCAACGACCACCCGAACGTCCGGGCGGACACCCGCGCCCGGGTGGAGGAGGCGATCACCCGGCTGGGCTACCGACGTAACCTGGTCGCCCGCGCCCTGGTCACCAAGCGGTCGAGGACGCTCGGCGTGGTGAGCTTCGACACCACGCTGTACGGCCCGGCCAGCACGATCTACGGCATCGAGCAGGCGGCCAGGACCGCGGGCTACTTCGTGAGCATCGTCAGCCTGAAGTCGATCGACGCGGCCAGCGTGCGCGACGCCATCGACTACCTCGCCGAGCAGGGCGTGGACGGGGTCGTGGTGGTCGCGCCGCAGCGCTCGGCCGGGCGCGCACTGGAGAACCTGCCGAGCGGCATGCCGGCGGTCGCGGTCGAGGGCACTCACGCCGCCGACGTGTCGGTGGTCTGCATCGACCAGGTGCAGGGCGCCAGGCTCGCCACCCGCCACCTCCTGGAGCTGGGCCACGAGACCGTCTGGCACGTCAGCGGCGCCGCCGACTGGCTGGAGACCGAGGGCCGGATCGAGGGCTGGCGCGCGGCCCTGGAGGAGGCGGGCCGTCCGGTGCCCGAGCCGCTGGCCGGCGACTGGAGCCCGCGCGCCGGCTACGAGGCCGGCAAGAGCCTGGCGGCGATGGAGGGCGTCACGGCCGTGTTCGCCGGCAACGACCAGATGGCGCTCGGCGTGCTGCGCGCGCTCAGCGAGGCGGGCGTGCGGGTGCCCGACCAGATCAGCGTGGTGGGCTTCGACGACATCCCCGAGTCGGAGTTCTTCTCGCCGCCGCTCACCACGGTCAGGCAGGACTTCGACGTGGTGGGCAGGCACTGCATCGAGGTGCTGCTGCGCCAGATCGACGCCGGGCCCACCGCGTACGAGCGCCTGGTCGTCCCTCCCAGCTTCGTCGTGAGGTCGAGTACCTCGGCTCGGCGGTAGATGATGTGCAGGCCACAGAAAAAATCCCCTGGAGTGGAATGTGAACGCTAACAGTTACGTGGTCGGAGTCGACTTCGGCACGCTCTCGGGGCGTGCCGTCGTCGTCCGCGTGAGTGACGGCGCGGAGCTGGGCAGCGCCGTCCACGAGTACGCCCACCGCGTCATCGAGCACAGCCTGCCGGGATCCGACGAGAGGCTGGGCCCGGACTGGGCGCTGCAGTCGCCGCAGGACTGGATCGACGTGCTGAAGATCGCCGTACCCCAGGCGGTCGCCGCCTCGGGCGTCGCGCCCGAGCAGATCATCGGCATCGGCACCGACTTCACCGCCTGCACCGTGCTGCCCACGACGGCGGACGGCACGCCGCTGTGCGTCGAGACCCCGTCCGAGCCGCATGCGTGGCCGAAGCTGTGGAAGCACCACGCCGCGCAGTCGCACGCCGACCGGATCAACGAGCTGGCCGCGCGCCGGGGGGAGAGCTGGCTGCCGCGCTACGGGGGCAAGATCTCCTCGGAGTGGGAGTTCGCCAAGGGCCTGCAGGTCCTGGAGGAGGCCCCCGAGGTGTACGCCAGGGCCGAGCGCTGGATCGAGGCCGCCGACTGGATCATCTGGCAGCTCACCGGCGTCGAGAGCCGCAACATCTGCACTGTGGGATACAAGGGGATCTTCCAGGACGGCTCCTACCCGTCCGAGGAGTTCCTCGCCGAGCTCAACCCCGGATTCGCCGGGTTCGCGAGCAAGCTCGCCACCGGTCAGGTCGGCGACCAGGTCAACGGCACCACGCTGGCCCCGCTCGGCGGCCTCGCCGGGCGCCTGACCGCGCAGGCCGCGCAGTGGACCGGCCTGTCCGAGGGCGCCGCCGTGGCCGTCGGCAACGTGGACGCGCACGTCACCTCGGCCGCCGCCGACGCCGTCAGGCCCGGCCAGATGGTGGCCATCATGGGCACCTCCACCTGCCACATCATGCCCAGCGACCAGCTGGCCGAGGTGCCCGGCATGTGCGGCGTCGTACGCGACGGCATCGTGCCCGGCCTCTGGGGCTACGAGGCCGGCCAGTCCGCGGTCGGCGACATCTTCGCCTGGTTCGTGGACAACTTCGGGGGCGACCTCGACCACGAGAGCCTGACCGCGCTGGCCGAGAAGCAGGCGGTCGGCGAGCACGGCCTGGTCGCGCTCGACTGGTTCGGCGGCAACCGCTCGGTGCTCGTGGACCACAACCTCTCCGGCGTGATCATCGGCCAGACGCTGGCCACCAAGCCCGAGGACGTCTACCGGGCGCTCATCGAGTCCACCGCGTTCGGCGCCCGGATGATCGTGGAGACGTTCGAGAAGTCGGGCGTGCCGGTCGAGGAGTTCGTGGTCGCCGGAGGCCTGCTGAAGAACCGCTTCCTCATGCAGGTCTACGCCGACGTGCTGCGCCGCCCGCTGTCGGTCATCGGCTCCGACCAGGGCCCCGCGCTCGGCTCGGCCATCCACGCGGCCGTCGCCGCCGGCGCCTACCCGGGCATCCAGGAGGCCGCCGCGGCCATGGGCAAGCGCACCGAGGCCGCGTACGTGCCCGACGAGGCCAGTGCCGACGCCTACGACCGGCTCTACGCCGAGTACCACAGGCTCCACGACTTCTTCGGGGACGGGAAGATGCTGCACACCCTCCGCGCGATCAGGAACGAGGCCCGCGAGGGAGCGCCGCCGCCTGGACTGAGGAGCGGCGGGAGCGAAGCGACCATAGCGACGAGGGAAGGCGGCGGCTCCGGAGCGACCGAGCCCGCCTCCGCGGAGTGG
>NZ_JBSFTC010000044.1:0-54022 GCF_053590415.1 Nonomuraea sp. NPDC003201 | reverse complement strand
CGAGCGCGTGGTCGCCGGCCCCGCGCACCACCCCGTGATCGCGGTCCGCTGCGCGGCCGACCTGGTCGACGCGGCGGTCCAGGCCGACCTGCCCGGTGCCGCCGTCGAGCCCCTCGCCCTGCTGGAGCAGTGGGCGAAGGACACGCGCCAGCGCTGGATAGGCGCGGTGGCGCTCCGGTGCCGGGCGCTGGTCGCGCCGGACGGCGAGGCGGAACCGCTCTTCGTCGGCGCGCTCGACCTGCACGGCCCGTCCCAGGCGTCCTTCCAGCGGGCCAGGACCGAGCTCGCCTACGGGCAGTGGCTCCGCCGTACCAGGCGCAGGTCCGAAGCCCGCTCTCACCTGCGGGCCGCGCATGCCGCGTTCGAGCAGCTAGGCGGGCTCCCCTGGGCGGAGCGCGCCGCGACCGAGCTGAGCGCGGCCGGGGAGCCGAGCCCGGCGGAGCCGCTGCCGGAGGCCCTGCGCGGGCTGACGCCGCAGGAGCGGCACGTGGTGTTCCTCGCCGCGCGGGGGGCGTCCAACCGGGAGATCGCCGCCCGGCTCTTCCTCAGCCCGCGGACGGTCGGCTACCACCTCTACCGCGCCTTCCCCAAGCTCGGCATCACCTCGCGGACCGAGCTGGCGAACCTGCTGTAGGGGCGGCCTTCAGGGGTAGTACGCGGCCAGCTTGCCCTTGATCGTGGCGACGGTGCCGTCGAAGGGCATGAGCTGCGGGTCGCCGCGCCGGTAGTCGAGGAGCCGGACGGCGTACACGGCGCGACCTTGGCGAACCACGGCGACCCAGAAGTGGTACGTCAGGGTCGAGTACGGGTTGGTGGCGGCGGTGACCCGCAGGACCTCCACGCCGTCCGCCTCACCCGCCCGGGTGATGTCGAACACCGCCGAGCCGCTCTCGCCCGGCTGGTTGCGGTCGACGCAGGTCGCCAGCTCGGCCCGCCACTGCCGCTCGAAGGCGGCCGCGTCGTCCGCGCTCGGGAAGACCCAGACGTCGTTGCAGGAGTGGAACCACGTCGGCGTGGAGAACCTCGCGCTGACGCCCGCACTCGCGCCGGTCGAGGCGGCAATCGTGATCGAAGCGCAACAAAGATCACGGGCATCGCGGCATGATCCCCTACCGGCGGAAAAATGTACAGCCGTTGAGTTTTTTCGCCCGTCCTCCTAGCCTGAGGGCGACCGTCATCGCGGACGACAGGGGAACTCGGCATGATGAAAGTCATCGGCGCGGGCCTTCCACGCACCGGCACCACGTCAATGAAAGCCGCGTTGGAGCGGCTGGGCTTCACCCCCTGCTACCACATGGTCGAGGTGATGACCCATCCCGGCCACGTCGATCACTGGCTGGAGGCCTCCGCAGGGAAGGTCCGGACCCGGGAGGACTGGGACCGGGTCTTCGAGGACGGCTACCAGGCGGAGGTGGACTGGCCCGCCAGCTTCTACTGGCGGGAGCTGGCCGACGCCTATCCCGAGGCGAAAGTCATCCTCACCGTACGGGACCCGCTCAAGTGGCACCCGAGCATCCGGATGCTGTTCTCCGGCGAGAACCGTCCGGCCCCTTCGGACGAGATGCCCGAGCAGATCCGCCAGCTCCTGACGACCATGCAGCGCATGCGGCCCGCTCTGGACCAGATGGGGCGCTCCCTTTTCGGCCCCGACTGGACCTTCGGGAGCGACCTCGGCGACGAGGAACTGGTCGTCGCGGCCTTCAACCGGCACGTGGAGACGGTGAAGCAGAGCATTCCGGCGGAGCGGCTGCTGGTGTTCGACGTGCGGGAGGGGTGGGAGCCGCTGTGCGCCTTCCTCGGCGTGGACGTCCCGGCCGGCGAGCCGTTCCCGCATCTGAACGACGCCGAGTCGATGCGGCAGGCGTTCGAGCGGATGAAGGTGGGCGACATGTCCGGCTTCCCGCTCGGCCGGCCCGGCGGCTGACAGGCCGGTAGTCGATAGCATCGGCCTGCGCAGGAAGAGGTGACCAGCAGTGACCGATGTCATCGACCAGGCCGGAAACGGTGAGAGAAAGGGCGAACGCACCCGCCGCCGCATCCTGGAGGCAGGGCGGCGGGTGTTCGGCGAGGTGGGCTACGACCGCGCCACCATCCGGGCCATCGCCGCCGAGGCGCAGGTGGACAAGTCCTCGGTGATCCAGTATTTCGGCACCAAGGAGCAGCTCTTCCGCGAAGCCCTCGACCTCCGCATCAACGTGGACGCGCTCACTGTCGAGGGCGACCCGGCGGCCTCGGCGGAAAGATACCTGCGCGCCATGCTCGAACGCTGGGCCGCCGCCCCCGACAGCCCCATGGCCGTGCTCCTGCGTACCAGCCTGACCAGCGAGGAGGCCGCCGACCTGCTACGCAGGCACATCACCGCCGAGGCCATCGACCGCATCGCCTTCCACCTGGAGGGCCCGGACCCGCGGCTGCGGGCGGCCCTGGCCGGGGCCGTCATGTTCGGCATCACCTTCCACCGCCACCTGCTGCGCACCCCGGATCTGGCCGCCGCCCCGCTGGACGACGTCCTGCGCCTGGCCGTCCCGCTCATCCACGAACTCCTCGCACCGCCGCCCGCGACCGCCACACAGGAGCCCTGACGGCCCGCCTCGCGCCGCCCTACAGCAGCCTCACCGTCGCCGAAGGCGTCCACCTGCTTCTCGATCCCGCTCACCCGGTGCGCTACGGCAACCACTCCTGCGACCCCACTCTCTGGCACCGTGACGCGACAACGGTGATCGCACGACGCGACATCGATCCAGGCGAGGAGCTCACCATCGACTACGCCACGCACACCGGCGTCGAAGCCTGGTCGATGGCCTGCCGTTGTGACACGCCTTCGTGCCGTCGCGTCGTCACCGGCCACGACTGGCGGCTGTCACGGCTGCAGGCCGCCTACGGCACCCATTGGAGCCCGCCCCTGCTCGAACGCATCGAGGCGACCTCTGGGGTCAGCGACCAACCGGAGTGACCGCTCCGGCGGGGGGAAGTGCTTTCTGCGACGATGGCCGCATGGACGGGAGGGGCCAGGACCACACGGTCAACGTCGTGACCGGCGACGTACACGGGGCCCTCGTCCAGGCCGGGTCCGTCAGCGGCGGCGTCCACGTCCACATGCCGTCGCACCGCTCCGCCTCGCCGCGGAGCCGGGCGGCTGAGCGGCCGTCGTGGTTGGCCCGTCTGTCCGACGGCACGGCCGGCGTACTGCTCGGGGAGCACGCGCCGGTCGGCCGGTGGTGGTGACGGCCGGCGCGAGGGAACCCTCCGCGTGTGGGACGCGGCCGGGCGGCAGGCCCTGCGCACGATCCCGACCGGCGCGGGCCGCGTCCGCTTTCTCGCCGCCGGTGTGCTGCACGGGCGTCCGGTCGTGCTCGCCGCGAGCCACGACGGCCCCGTGACCACGGGGGACCTGACGACCGGCACGGCCCTGGACGAGGTCCGGCTGCCCGACACCTGCCGGGGATTCGCCCGCGGCGAGCGCGGCGTGCTCGTCATCGGGATCCGGAACGACATCGCCGTCATCGAGACCGAGATCCAGGGCGCCGTCCCGGAACTCGGCACGCCGTCCGAGCCGTGAGCCTCCTCTCGCGCGATCGACGGCTTGTCACGTCACTCAGTACAGTGTCGGGGTGTCAGGTGAGCAGGCGAGTGCGCGGGTGGACAGCTGGATCTGGTCGGTGCGGCTGACCAGGACCCGTTCGATCGCGTCCGACGCCTGCCGGGGCGGTCACGTCCGGGTCAACGGGGTACGGGTCAAGCCCGCGCACGTCGTCCGGGCCGGTGACGAGGTCCGGCTGCGGCACGAGGGGCGCGAACGCATCGTGGTCGTCTCCCGGATCATCACCAAGCGCGTCGGCGCCGCCGTGGCCGCCGAGTGCTACGTCGACAAGAGCCCTCCGCCTCCTCCGCGCGAGGAGACGGTGACGGTGGCCGTCCGGGCTCGTGGGGCGGGCCGTCCCACCAAACGCGAGCGCCGCAGCATCGAAAAGCTGCTCGGGCGCCGGGCGGCGGAGGGGCGGGGGCCCGCCCCCGAGTGAACGGTTGACGTTGGCGCTTGGTTCGAGATCGGTGGACGCATCCGAGCCGGTCCGGCCGCCCGAGGATGAGCACGGAGGTTCGGGACTTGGTGCTGCGCCTGGCACGGCAGCCCGATCAATAAGCAGGCCTGCACCGTCAGGGTCTTGAGCCCTTTCACGTGGCCGCGACTGAGGACCGTACCACGATGCGCGTCTGGGCACGGCCGACGCCTCCGCCCCAGGACACGCCACGGCGCCACCAGGCAGGTGCGGGAGAAACCTCACGCCGGCAACGCGTACAGAATGCCGTTCGCGCTGCCGACGTACACCACGCCGTCGGACACCACCGCGGTGGACTCGCCGACGCCGCCGGTCTGGAAGCTCCACCGGAGGGCGCCGGATACGGCGTCCAGCGCATGAAGCGTCCCGTCGCGGCCGCAAACGTATAGGGTGCCCCTTTGCACCGCAGGGTGGGAGCCGACACCGCCTCTCACGGGGAAGCTCCAGCGGGTCGCTCCCGAGGAGGCGTCCAGCGCGTACACCTTGCTGTCGGCGCCGCTGACATACGCGACCCCCCGGGCCCCCGCGAGGTACCACTCGTAGTCCTGGCCGCCGTGTCCGGCCCGGAACCTCCACAGTCGCTTGCCGGTGGCCGCGTCCAGGGCATACGTCATCCCGTTCGTGCCGCCGAGGTGAACGATGCCGTTCGCCACCACGAGCCGGTCGAAGACGCGCGAGCCGAGCCGTGAACTCCATCGGGCCGTGCCGGTGGCGGCGTCCAGCGCGTACACCTTGCCGTCCGTGCTGAAGGCGTAGACGACTCTGCCTGCCACCACCAGTTCCATACGGGCCTGGGGGTCAACGGGCCGGAACCTCCACCGCTGAGCGCCCGACCTGGCATCCAGGGCATACACCATGCCGTGGTCGCCGCCGACGTAGACGACTCCACCGGCCACCACAGGGCCGAAGGGGACGACACCCGGGATCAGGCGGTGTTCGAGGACGGTACGGTCGGGCCGGAACCGCCACTGCTCCTTGCCGGTGCCGGCGTCCAGCGCCACGACTTCGGAGTCGTCCGTCGAGATGTACACGCTGCGCCCCGCCGCCACGGGGCCGAGGCTCGCACCGGTCCGGCGGATCCACAATTTCCCGCCGCCGGCGGCGTCGAGCGCCACCGTCTTGCCGGCGGTGTTGATCGCGTAAACGACCCCGCCCGTGACCGCCAGTTCGTCGCTGATGGACTCGCCCGTCTGGAAACTCCATCGGGCCCTGCCGGTGGTGGCGTCCAGCGCGTACACCTTGCCGTCGTCGCTGCCGACGTAGACGACGCCATGGACCACCACCGGCCTGGTCGCGATCGCTGAGTCCGTCGGGTAGCTCCAGTGACCGGTGTTCGCGGGCGGCGTGGCGCGGACGCCCGGCCGGTACCGGGTCAGCAGGTTGTCCCGCAGCCGCGTGGAGAGGAGCCGCACCGCCAGCCGCGAGGAAGACCGCAGTGTGGCCACGACAGGGCCCACAGTGAGGATCGTGCCGCCGCTGTCTCCGTTCGGCCCGGTCACACTGTAGGTGAGGAAATCCGGGCCTTCGGTGCTGGGGTCGAAGCGGGCGGGCGGCAGGGCGCTGCTGTTCTTGATCTCGTCCGCCTCGGCGGCGAACAGCTTGCGTGCGACCGTGGTCGACGGGGAGACCCAGTCCACGGAAAGCGAGATCACCGCGTCATCGTCCCTGGGCGGTACCCAGTTACACTGCGGGGCTTCGGGTAACCCCGCCCCCGCCCGGTCGTTTCCCAGGGGCACGGCGCGGTAGCCGTCCCCGACGGTTCGTAGGTCGCGTTCGGTCAGCAGGGCGCAAGCGTCCGGCCAGGCCTGCGGTGCGACGCCGCCGAACACGGCGGGACCGGTGGGCAGCCCGCGCACCAGGGTGTACGCGCTGATCCACTCGGTCTTGGCGATGTCGCTGTAGACGAATGCCATGCTCCGGGTCGCTCCGGCAAGGGACGCGAACTCGTAGGGTATGTCGATGGGCAGTCCGCCGAGGTGGCCGGTGACGGTGTCCAGAGACAGCAAGTACGCGGGCATCGGCCACTTGCTGTGCAGAACGAGCTCCCCCTTCTCGCCCACAGTGGGGTTCGACCCGGCGAACAGGGGCAGACTCCAACGGCTGGAGTCGGTGACCTCGACGGCTTCCCGAACGGTGGACAACAACCTGCCGTCCGCCGCATAGAACAGCGCGTCGCTGCCTCCCCAGACGTAGACGTATCCGTCCGCGCCGCTCTCGATGTCCATATCAGGAGGGCTGCCCAGCTCCGGTTCGTCGTCGCCAGGCGAGTCGTCGACCGGCGGGGGGAAGGAGGACAGCCGGCGCGTCCATTCGTAGCGCAGCGCATGCGGATCCAACGAGGCGAGTTGGAACCGAGTCTCCAAGCAGTAACTCAAAAGCATCACCGAACGGACCGTGGCGGCGCCTTGCACATGGCAGCGTCGTGGGTGAGTCATGCGCGCCGTGGTCGCCCCGGTCCGCGGATCGAGGGCGTGGATGGCAAGGGGCTCGAACGAGCGCTCGACGACCACGATGCCGCGCTCGGTCGCCATGATCCGCGGGCCGTCGTACAGGCCGGCGTCCTGCGTTGGGGACTGCATGGAGACGATGATCGTGCGCTGCCACAGCTTGACGCCCGTGAGCAGGTCGTAGCCGGACAGAGTGTGGCCGGCGGCGTCTCGCGTCCCCCGCGACACGACGAGCGTCCCGGTCACGATCCAGACGCCGCTCACGGATGAGGGAAGCCCTGAGGCGGCCGGGATGGTGCGCATCAGCGTGCCCGTACGCGGATCGTGAACCGTCACGCTGCCCTGCCGGCTCGCCACGGCGACCGCCCGATCCGACACGGCGATGAGTGGGGTCGCGAAATCAAGGGTCGGCGTCCCGCCGATATCCAGGTCGACGGGCATCGACCATGTCGCACGCCACTCGACGGGCACGATCGAGAGTCGCGGGGCGTCCGCTGCCACGGTCGAGCAGGCCACCACGACCATCGCGAGCAGGACGGCGACCGTGCGACGCCGCGGCACGGTCAACATCCTTCGAGCTTTCGCCGCGTGCAGGCCTCATCTTGCGAGATCGGCCGCCAGTCGCCGTTCGCGGTCCCGTCGTAGTAGGAGCGGTAGGAGCCGGCGAAACCGGTCAGCCGGAACGGGCCCTTGTCGGGCGCCTTGACCTCTATCTTCTCAATCCGGTCCTCCGCCAGCACGGTGACCAGGAAATCGAACTCGTAGTACCTCTTCTTCCCGGTGACCGACAAGGACAGTGTGACTGGTTCGTTCCACTTCAGATCGATCTGCTTCTTCCTGAAGTACGAGACGTCCCGATCCTTCACGGTGGTGAATCGAGGAGCCGGCGCATCGAGATCGGCGGCGAGCTCGATGGTGTCGACTTCGCCGGCGGTGCTGAGGAAGGCCAGCGCGCCGTCCGAGACGGGTTCGCGGGTGAGCACGCGCGGCTCGATGTCGACGATGCGCAGACTGGTGCGGTTGCCGATGAGGACGACGGTGATGTCCGCGTGGTCGAGCAGGGCTCTTTGATGGCGGGTCAGGACGGCGTTTCGCTGGGAGTCGGCTGCTCCTGTGCCCAGGAGGATCGCCCGCTCTCTGGCGTCGGTCACCGGCTCCCTCAGCGCGATGTCCCGCTTGGAGTACTCGAGGGCCACGTGACCGATTTTGATGGCGGGCTCGCCGCCGACCTTGTCGATTGCCTCGAGTCCACGGGCGTTGAACCAGGTGGCGAACACGACCCCGACCGCGGCGATGATCACCGCACTCAAGATCCCAGCCAGCCACGCCCGCACACCCTTCCACCGCCCGGCCCCCGCCCCCGCGGCCTCCTGATCCTGTGGTGGCGCGGGATTCGTTTGATTTTTCCTACTCTTGCCACGACGCCTTTTAGCCATGAACGTCCCCCACCGGTCGTTCCTCCCTGGTTGTATATCGGCGCACCCATCGCGGTGTTGCGCAGCACAAGGCATCACCGCCGCCAGCGGAGTCGCCATCGCCGACGGGATCACTTCGCGAACACCCACCGGCACGCGCTGCACAGTCGCCTCGAGACGGTAGCCATGGCAGACCACGGGGCACTCGCCAGTTCCTGCGCTCGATTTAACGGGCGGTCAGTTCTGTGACGTCAACCACGTTCACCGTCTCCTGCGGCCGACCTGGACCCGGCCGTACGTGTCAATGCGATCGGGGCGCAGCACGACCGCCCGCGCGGCGGTGCGCTGGACTTGGGTCGTCTGCCGCTGCAAGCGCATTGAGGCTCACAAGAAAGGCCCGGGTGCCCGGGGCGGCCCCGTCGCCATCCGCCGTGGTCACCGGGCCGGCTTTTCGACCGTGACCAGCACTTCGGCAGGGTCGCAGTCTGGGGCGGAGGCGGTCAGGCGGATGGCGCCGGGTGCGGTCGGCTTGACCACGGCGAGGGCGCGACCCTGGTAGGTGCGGTGTTCGGTCGCCTCGAAGCGTTCCTTGTTCGACGGGTCGGCGCTGCCGAAGCCGAGCAGTGTTCCGTCGCCGGAGACTTCCACCCGGACAGGGCGGTCTGATGCGGTGTGTACGGTCCCGGCCGAATCGACCAGGGTGAAGGTGATGTAGGCGAGGTCGCCGCCATCGGCGGTGACAACCGGCCGCTCGGGTTCGGCGTGCAGCACGACGGGGCCGGTCGCGGTGTGGAGGATGTCGCGGCCGGTTTCGACGCCGTCGCGGTAGGAGATGGCGAGCAGTTCGCCTGGTTGGTAGGCGGTCTCGAACGCGGTGCGGAAGCGGTGTTGTTCGCCGACCGGGTTGCGTCCGAGGGAGCGGCCGTTGACCAGAAGTTCGACCTCGTCCGCGTTGCTGTACACCTCGATGATGATCGGGGCGCTTTCGTGGCCGGGCCAGGTCCAACTGGCGATGCTGTCACTCCAGGCCCACCGGCTGCTGATGACGGTCTTGCCATGGTGTTGCGGCCGCTGGACGGCGAGGTAGGGCTGAGGGCGCAGGCCGAAGACGATCTCCCGGTAGTAGGAGACGGGGAGCCGGTGGCCGGTGATGTCGAGGTCTCCGCAGTCGGCCAGCAGGTACGGATACGGCGCCATGAACGTGGGGCGCGGGGTATCCGGTGTGGCGTACTGCGGCCGGCCGAGACCGACCTCGCCCAGGTAGTCCCAGCCGGTCCAGGTGAAGTCGCCGATGACGTGGCTGTGCTGTTTGACCAGTCGCCAGTTGTGGTCGATGCGGGGCGGGAAGGTCTCGGTGCCCAGGATGACCCGGTTCGGGAACAGCGTGCGGTCGGTCGCATAGCGGATCTCCGAGTAGTTCATCCCGGCCACGTCGAGCACGCTGTAGGACTCGGCGGTGCGGGCGGTCACCAGGTCGGAGCCGGCGACGGCGTTCACGTCGAATCCGCTGTCGGCCATCAGGGTGTTGATGCCGGTGTCGTCGCCTTCCTGGCCTCGCAGGTCGGGCAGCAGGGCCAGGAGATTGTTGATCCCGTTGGTGAGGAAGCGGGTGTCGTCCAGCGCGCGAACCTTCTCGGCGAGCCTGCGGCCCCACATGGCTCCGGTCACCGTGCCGGCTTCGGGAATCTCGTTGCCGAGCGAGTAGAGGACGACGCTGGGATGGTTGTAGTCCTTGGCCACCATCGCCTCGATGTCGCGTTCCCACCATTCGGGGAAGTTGAGGCTGTAGTCGAACGGGCTCTTGCTCCAGGTCCACATGTCGAACGCCTCGTCGACCACCAGCATGCCGAGACGGTCGCAGGCGTCGAGCATCGCGGTGCTCATGGGGTGGTGCGACATGCGGAGCGCGTTGAATCCCGCGTTCTTGAGCCGTCGCACCCGCCGCTCCTCGGCTCGGGCGAACGTCGCGGCACCCAACACTCCGTTGTCGTGGTGCACGCACGCGCCGCGCAGTTTGACCGTCTCGCCGTTGATCCGCAGCCCGTGCTCGGGGTCCAGGCGCAGGGACCGGATGCCGAAGGCGACCTCCACGGCGTCGATGTCGGTGATGGACACCGCGCACGTGTACAGGGCGGGCGAGTCCGGGCTCCACAGCGAGGGGTCGCGGACGTAGAGACGCCGACGAGCGACGGCCGGTTCGCGGGGCTGTACGGTGACCGGCGCGGTGTCGGACGCGACGACAATCCCCGCGGCATCGCGGATCTCGGTGACCAGTTCGACGGTGCGGATGCCGATGGAGTCGTTCTCGATCGTGGTGGCGACCTCCACGACCGCGCGTTCGGTGTCGATGTCCGGGGTGGTGACGCGGACGCCGTCCGGGCTGACGCGGACCACGTCGCCCACGAGCAGCCAGGTGTCGCGGTAGATGCCCGCGCCGGAGTACCAGCGCGAGTCCTGGTGGGTGCGGCACTCCACCCGGATCTCGTTGTTCTCGCCGAAGCGCAGGAACCGGTCGGCGTCGATGAAGAACCGGGAGTATCCGTACGGGCGTTGCCCGGCGTAGTTCCCGTTGATGAACACGGTGGCGTCCCGGTAGACACCCTCGAACTCCAGCATGATCCGCTTACCCCGGTGCTCCTCGGGCGCGAGGAACGTCTTGCGGTACTCGTACGCCCCGCCGGGGAAATAGGCGGTCGCGGCGCCGTCCATGGTGGCCTCGCGGCCGCGGACGATCATCGCATCGTGTGGCACTGTCACCGGCTGGAACGGGACCGCGGTTCCGGCCAGTTCGGCGAAGGGATTGACCTTCGGACGGAACTGCCAGTTGTCGTTGAACGATGCGCGGATCACGTGTCTCCCTCGGCGTGAGAGTTTCCTGAAGCGGGGACGCGGCCTGCCTCACCACCACCGGGCTGTCGAGCGTGAGGCGACCGGCCAGAACCACGTCGGCCACGGAGGATCCGACGTGGACGAGGTACTCACCGGGCTGGGCGACGAACGCGCTGCCGGCCGGGTCGTAGCTCGCGAGCGCGCCCGGCCCGATCGAGAGGACGACGGTCTCACAGGCCCCGGCGGTCAGGTCGCCGGTCTTGGCGAAGTCGGCGAGCTCCAGCGCAGGCCGTTCCAGCGCTCCCTCGGGCTTGGAGACGTAGACCTGCACCACCTGACGCCCTGCGGCCTCGCCGGTGTTCGTCACCTTGACGGCAACCTCGAGCGGCTCGCGCGCGGGGTCGAGCGCCGTGAACGGCTCGGGGGTGATGTCGAACCCGGCGGGAAAGCGTGGCCTGCCACCCGCGCAGTCGTAGAAGGTCCCGCTTGCGGGGATGTCGGCATATGCCTTCGCCCACGTGTCGGGCAAGCGTCCTGAGGGGTTGACGGTGCCGTCGAGGACCCGCAGGAGCGCCGGCCCGGCGAGCATGCCGCCGACTCCCGCCGGCAGCAGCGCGTCCACGTCGTGCCGCGCGACGAACGAGGTGTCGATCGGGTACGGCGTGTTCAGCACCACGACAGTGCGCGAACGCGCTGCTCACGGCGCCGATGAGGGCGTCCTCGTCATCGGTCAGCGCCCACCACCGAGGTACGGAACGCGTGCCGCGCATGTCCGAAGACGTTGAGCGTGCCCGGAGCAAGGGGCAGGACGTCATCGCGGTTCTCCAGCAGGACGATGCCCTCCTCGGCCACTCTCCGCGCGATCTCCTCGTGCTCGGCGAATTGCCGCTGCGGCGCCATGCGAGGCCGGGTGCGGATGACGAGGTCGACCGGCTCCATGGTGATGCCGTCGGTGTCGGTGAACCCTTCGACGTGCAGCGTGTGATCGCGCCCGTGCGCTGTCAGGTCGATCCTCTTGGAGAAGGACGCCGTCACCGAGCCGCCGAGCTCCCGATCGAGCATGAACAACCGGCCATCGACGTCGTCGATGTCGAAGTCCAGGACCTTGTCCTCGCACACGACGAGGCGAGGCGGGTCCTGGTGGCCGCGCGGGATCTGGGACAGGAAAGCCATCCAGGCCCTTGAGGTAGGTTGCCGATCAAAGCGGCTCGTCACGATCACCCGCGATCAGGTCGCGAACGATTCGCGCTGTGTTGCGGCATCTGCCGGGCATGGGCGGGGCGAAGCGGTGGAGCCCCGCACGACCAGGCTCGGAATGACCGAGAAGTGCGCGGCCGACGTGCGGCCGTCGATGCGCTCCAGCAGCAACCGCCCGGCCGTGCGGCCCATGACGACACCGTCCTGGTTGACGGTGGTCAGCGCGATGTTGGGATGAGCGGCCAGCTTGGTGTTGTCGTAGCCGGCCACGGAGACGTCGCCGGGGACGGACAGGCCGGCCTCGTGCAGCGCGGCCAGGACGCCGAGAGCCGCCTCGTCGGAACCGGCGAAGATCGCGGTGGGGCGCGGCGACCGGCTCAGCAACTCCTGCGCGCCGCGGTAGCCGCCCTCCTCGGTGTAAGAGGTCGTGGCAACGACGATCTCGTCGGCCAACCCGTGCTCACGCATCACGCGCCCGTAGGTCTCGGCCCTGATCTGCGGCGTCCGGTCGGCGGCCGGCCCGTGCTCCCTGTCAAAAGTGATGTGCCCGATGCGCCGGTGACCGAGCCCGATCAGGTGTTCCATGACGAGCTCGGAGCCGATCCGGTCGTCGTCCACGATCGAGTCGTACGCCGGGGACCGATCGTGCCTGCCGAGCACCAAGGTAGGAATCTCACGTGCCACCTGCTCCAGGTGCGTGCGGCCGGCGAGCGGGGCGATCATGAGAATGCCGTCCACCTGCCGGTCGATGAGGGCGTCGATGGCTCGTTTCTCGGTCTTGTCGCGCGTGCCGCCCTGGATCATGATCGCTTGATAGCCGGACTCGGCGAGCTCGTCCACCAGGCCGGTCACGATCTCGGCGTAGAACGGGATGCCGATGTGCCGCAGGAGCACGCCGATGGTGAACGCCCGCCCGCGCAGCGCTCGTGCGGCGGCCTGAGGGCGGTAGCCCAGCTCGTCGATGGCCCGCTGAACGCGCTCGCGCATGGCGTCGCTGACGCCGTAGTCGTTCCGGATCACCTTGGAGACCGCCGCTTTGGACACCCCGGCGTGTTTCGCCACGTCGGAAATGGTTGCTCTTCGTCGCCGGTCAGGCGCGACCATGGGCTTCCCTTCTCAAACCGAAGTTCTGCCGATCCTACGGTGCCGAAGTCGTCGTCGCACGCGTGGACCGGTCTATGAAGAATAACGAACGATCCTCAACGCGCCCCTATTGGCTAGTAGCAGTGTCGTAGACCGGTACACATTTCTCCTTGACCTCCGCGCGGCGTAACGGCTACGTTAACTCGCATTCCGGGGGCCCGCCCCCGCCTCTGCCGGCCCTTGCTGCGGCACCGACACCTGATCGAGAGACGAATGCACACCTTCCCCGACGGCTTCCTCTGGGGCGCGGCGCACCAGGTCGAGGGCAACAACGTCGACAGCGACTTCTGGGCGCAGGAGGAGCGCATGCCAGAAGCGGATCGCAGCCCGGCCGCTGGACGGGTGTCCCGCGCGGCGCTCGCGCACTACCGGCGCATGATCGACGAATGTCTTGCGCGCGGGCGTCACCCCGTTCGTCACGATCCACCACTTCACCTCACCGGGATGGTTCGCCGAGGAGGGCGGCTGGCGGAGCCCCACGCTGGAGGCCGACACACCCAGGCCGGTCAAGCCGGCCCCGCCGGTGGAGATCGGACGCCGTATCGTCGAGGCGCACCACGCGGCCCGGGACGTGCTGCGCGGGCGCACCGGCGCCCGGGTGGGATGGTCGGTCCAGAGCCGCACCCCGTCCACCCGGACAACACCCTCGTGCGCACGGCTTACCGCCCCGACGCCCTCGGCATCGCCGTCCGGCACATCGCCGAGATGCTGCCCGACGTCCCGATCGTCGTCACCGAGAACGGCATCGCGACCGGCGACGACTCCCGCCGCATCGCCTGCACCACCGGCGCGCTCACCGCGCTGTCCGGGGCCATGAAAGAAGGCGTGGACGTGCGGGGCTACCTCCATTGGAGCCTGCTCGACAACTACGAATGGGGGCGCTGGGACCCGACGTTCGGCCTCGTCGCCGTCGACCGGGAAACGTTCGAGCGCCGGCCCAAGCCGAGCCTCGCGTGGCTGGGCGGCGTCGCCAAGGCCAACGCGCTCTGAGGGACCTCAGCAGCTGAAACTCAAGATCCAAGGAAAGGCGAGGATGTCCGAAGCAATCGACCGGCGCCGACTCGTACGACGGCACAACCCCGTGCTGACATCCGCGCACCCCGCCGACGTCCTCACGGTCGGCAACGGTGACATCGCGCTCACGGTCGACGTCTCCGGACTGCAGACGTTCCCGTCCTTCCACGAGCTGGTCCCCGACCCGCACCGCGTCGCCGGCGACGGGCTGTCCGGCCTGCCCGAGCAGCGCCCGCGCGTCTTCGACGCCGACGACTTCCAGATCCCCCTGCGCACCCAGTCGATCTGGGGCTGGTACGAGACGCGCACCGACCGGGAGCTCCGGATCGAGGACACGACCACCCTGTACGAGACGTCCCGCGGCCCGGTGCCCTACCTCGACCGCATGGGCCTGCAACGGGCCGGCGACCCCATCGCCGACGAGTTCATCCCGGGCGCCTGGTACCACTTCAACCCCCGCCGCGCTCACCTCGGCCGCCTCGCTCTGGTCCGCCCCGGCGGGACGGGACTCGACGACCCGGCCGCGTTGACGGACGTCCGCACCGAGCTCGACCTTTGGACGGGAACGATCCACGCCGCGTACGTGCTCGACGGCGAACGCGTCCGCGTCACCACCGTCGCCGACCCACGAGAGCACCGCTTCGCCGTGCGCGTCGAGTCCCCCCTGCTGCTCCGCGGATGGGGCGTCGCCTGGGTGTTCGACGAACAGCCGGACGACCTGGCGGCCTTCGAACTCCCGCTCGCGCAGGAAACGAGCTGGGACCAGCGGACGCGGCGCCACTGGAACGCGCGGCGCACGGTGGAAACGCTGACCTACGGCGTCAGCGTCCGCACCACCGGCAGCCTGCGTGAAGGAGCCCGATCCGTCGTCGCGCGCACCGACACCAGTGGCCTTGAGGTTGTGGTGACCCTGACGCCGGATCCCCGCCCGGAGCAGGACGAGCACGACTTCGCCGCCGTCAGCGACTCCGCGAAGACCTGGTGGGCGGAGCACTGGAGCACCGGCGCCTCGGTCAGCCTGGCCGGGAGCACGGACGCGCGCGCTCCGGAACTCGAACGGCGCATCGTTCTCTCGCAGTACCTCACAGCCGTCAACAGCGCCGGAGCCACGCCTCCCGCGGAGTCCGGTCTGACGTACAACACCTGGACGGGCAAGTTCCACCTGGAGATGCACTGGTGGCATGCGGCGCATTTCCCGATGTGGGGCCGGGGGCGGCTGCTGGAGCGCAGCCTGCGCTGGTATCACGGCGCGCTGGAGGCGGCGAAGGCGACCGCCCGACGGCAGGGATATCACGGAGCCCGCTGGCCGAAGCAGACCGATCCGTCCGCGCGCGAGTCGCCGAGCAACATCGGCGTCTTCCTCGTGTGGCAGCAGCCGCACGTGATCTACCTGCTGGAGTTGCTGCACGGCGAGGGGCGCGACGAGCCGTTCCTGCGCGAGCACTACCCGCTCGTCGAGGCGACCGCCGACTTCATGGCCGACTTCGCCGAGGAACGCGACGGATCGTTCACGCTGCCGCCGCCGCTCATCCCCGCGCAGGAGAGCTACCTCGCCGACCGGACGACGGTCGCCGACCCGACCTTCGAGCTGGCGTACTGGTCATGGGCGCTCAGCGTGGCCAACGAATGGCGAACCCGGCTCGGTCTCGAACCACGCCAGGAATGGGACCGGGTGGCGCGGAACATGAGCTGGCCCGCCTTGCTGCCCGACGGAACCTACGCCGCGATCGCGACGCCCCCGCTGCTCATCCGCAAGGATCACCCATCCATGCTCATGGCCTTGGGGTGGCTGCCGGACACGCACCTCGTGGACCCGGCCACGATGTCCGCGACGCTCGATGCCGTATGGGAGCGCTGGGACCTCCAGTCCGGCTGGGGCTGGGACTACCCCGTCATGGCGATGACCGCGGCCCGCCTCGGCGACGTCGGCCGAGCGATCGACGCCCTCCTGCTCCCCTCGCCCAAGAACGTCTTCCTCCCCAACGGACACAATCCGCAAATGCCGGGATTTCTCACCATTTATCTGCCGGCGAACGGAGGACTGCTGGCCGCGATGGCGCATCTTGCCACGGCGGTGAACCAAGGGGCGGAGCTTCCCGACGGCTGGATGATCACGTCAGAAGGACTGGGCGCGCTTCCCCGCCCGCGCGCCCTTTCCGCACCTGAGTAGCTACGGAAGGACCTATCAGCCGGCCGCCGGCGACAAATAAAAAGAACCACATCAATGGCATTGTACGGCGTCCACCGAAAATGCCGGGCGGGCATAGAGAAGTGGCCGCTTCCCCATCCAAGGCTTCCAAAGGTGAGGACCATGGGTATAAATCTTTCAGCACGCGGCACCCGTCGCCGCACCAGCATCGCGGCGGCATCATTGGCGATCGCCGGAGCACTCGCCCTGGCAGGCTGCTCGTCGTCCGACGAATCCGGCACCGGGGACGCCGGGCTGACTTTCATGAACCAGTCACGCGGGCAAGAGGCCGCGCTCACCGAACTCGCGAAACAGTACACCGCGAAGACCGGCGTCAAGGTCACCATCGACTCGCCCGGCCCGGCCGACTACCTGCCCAAGCTGCAGGCGAAGGCACAGTCCAGGTCCATGCCCGACATCTATTCGTCGTTCGACGCGACCCAGATGGCGCCGTTCTACAAGGCCGGCTGGGCGATGGACCTCTCCGCCGAGTTGAACGCCGGGTGGAGCAAGAACTTCAGCCCCGCCGTGCTCAAGATGTCGACGTTCGTGGCAGGCAACAACCTCGGGGTCAAGCCCGGCGTCTACTCGGTGCACTGGGAGACGCAGACGTACGGCTTCCTCGTCAACCCCGCGCTGACCGGAATGTCGGCGGAGAAGCCGCCCGCGACGACGGCCGAGTTCATCGACGCGCTCGCCGCGAAGAAAGCGAAATTCGCCATCGCCGCCTCGCAGACGCCGAACATCATCCAAGGTCTCGCCTCGAACTGGCTGACCGACGACGAGATCGCGGCGACCCTCAACGGAAAAGCGAGCTGGAAACAGGACGGCTGGCGCAACGCCTTCCAATTCCTGCTCGACCTGAAAAAGGCCGGCGTCCTCGCCGACAACTCCATCCCCGGTGGTCAGGACGACCATCCGAACGTGGAGTCGTCCTTCTTCACCAGGTCGACGGGCGCCATCTTCGACGCCGCCCCCGGCGTTTCGGTGGGTCTGCGGACGAACCCGGAGTTCGAGGACTACTTCTCCACCGGGCTGCCCAAGGCCTCCGGAAGCGTCCACGAGCCGCGCTCGCCAGGTATCCCCGGCAAGGGCGCGGTGATCAACCCGAGGGGCAAGCACGCCAAGGAGGCGCTCGCGTTCGTGAAGTGGCTGACCGAGCCCGAGCAGCAGGCGGTGTTCGCCAAGGACGCCCGCATCCTGCCCAGCAATCCGGAACTCCTCGCCGGCACGGACATCCCGGCTCAGCTCACCGGCTTCGCCGCCGGCGTGAAGAACATGCAGGTCATGTCGACGACCTTCACACCGGACGTGAACACCGCGATCAGGGCGGAGTCTCAGCGCCTGGTGCTGGGCGAGACGACGGTGGACGAGGTGCTCGCCACCATCCAGGCGGCGCAGGACCGCACGTCATGACGACGCAGCACCTCGCGATTCCCGCGCGGCGTCCTTCCCGGGCGCCGCGCGGGAGGCGCACTCTCCGTCGCCATCTGATCGGCTGGTTGTTCCTGGCGCCGGCCATCGCGCTCATCGGGATCTTCACGATCACGCCGTTCGCGCAGGCCATCCTGCTGAGCTTCCAGTCCTGGGACGGCGTCAGCCCCGACACCCCCTGGGTGGGGCTGGACAACTACGCCTTCGTCGCCTCCGACCCGATCTTCTGGGCGTCCATGCGCAACGTCCTGTTCTTCGGGGTCGTCGGCTTCGTCGTCGGCAACGGAGTCGCCCTGGGCATGGCGCTGGCCGTCAACAGCGTCACCCGCGGCAAGACGTTCTTCCGCACCGTCTTCTATCTGCCGGGCGTGCTGTCGGTCGTCGTCGTCGGCCTGCTGTTCTCGTTCATCCTGGCTCCCGGATCCGGCGTCCTCAACCGGCTGCTCGGCCTGGTAGGACTGGGCGAGCTGCAGCAGAACTGGCTGGGCGACCCTGCCGTCGCGCTGCCCGTCGTGGCGGCGGTGTTCGTCTGGTTCCACTGGGGGTTCGGCTTCCTGCTCTTCCTCGCCGGGCTGCAGGACGTGCCGAAGGAACTGTACGAGGCCGCCGAGCTCGACGGCGCGAACCGCTGGTCGAGGTTCCGGTACGTCACCTGGCCGCAACTGGCCCCGGTCACCTCGATCGTCAGCCTGCTCACGCTGCTCGCCGCACTCCAGATCTTCGGCACCGTGCAGGTGCTGACCAACGGCGGACCCGGCCACCACACGATGGTGCCGACCCTCGCGATCTACAACGAGGCGTTCGTCAACTGGCGTTACGGCAGCGCCGCGGCCATGTCGGTCATCTTCGGCGGCGCACTCGTGCTGCTGTCCGTGCTCCAGCTCACCATCGCCAGGCGGAGGTCCCGCATATGAGCGACCCGACAAGCCGGACCCGTCCACCTCGACCAGGGATACGCCTCGACAAGATCGGCCTGTACGGGCTGCTCGGCGTCGCCGCACTGATCGCGCTGTTCCCCCTGCTGTGGATGCTGTCCGGATCCCTGCAGAGCCTCACGGAGTTGCTCTCCAACGACAGCTTCCTGCCCGCCGACCCGCAGTGGCACAACTACGTGACCGCATGGGTCCAGGGAGAACTCGGCATCTACCTGCGCAACAGCGTGCTCTACACGGGATCCGCCGTCATCGGCATCCTGCTGGTGTCCAGCCTCGCCGGGTACGCGCTCGCGCGGCTCGACTTCGCGGGCAAGGGCGTGTTCACGCTCGTCATCCTCGCCGTGATGATCATCCCCGCGCCCGCCATGTTCCTCGCGCAGTACAAGCTGCTCATCTCACTCAACCTGACGAACAATCCCGTCGGCTACGTACTGATCCTGATCACCTCGGGCATCCCGATGTCGACGCTCATCATGCGCAGTTTCTTCATCAGCCAGCCCCGTGCTGTCGAGGAGGCGGCCGCGCTGGACGGCGCCGGCCCGCTGCGCATCTTCTGGAACGTGATCCTCCCGCTGGCACGGCCCGGCCTCGCCGCCGTGGCGGTCATCCAGGGGCTGGGAGCGTGGAACGAGTACCTCATGGCGCTCGTCCTGTTCGAGGACAACTCCCTCATGCCCGTCCAGCGCGGCCTGACCGCCTTCACCTCCGCCGAGACACCACAGCAGCAAATCCTCCTGGCCGCCACCACCATCTCGATCGTGCCTGTGGTGATCTTCTATCTGATGGCTCAGCGTCACATCGTGAAGGGCATCGGCGCGGGCGCGATCAAGTAGGCGAGACCACGAGCGCTGCCCGTGACATCACAACAGGCGGCACCAGCGATGTCCCCTCCACATCGAGAATCCACTCCGGTGGACACAGAACAAGCTGAAGGCCCTCGTTCGACCGGTATCTTCGATGGTGCCGACCACCCGCCGTGTTCTGCAGTCGAGCCGGTCAGGGGCCGACATGCAGCCGAGAGGGTCGATCGATGAGCGCGGGCTATCCGAAGGGGCGACGGCGACGTGCGGAGATCGTCGAGGCCGCCTTCGCCAAGTTCGCCTCGGTCGGATACCGCAACGCCAGCATGGTGCAGATCGCCGCGGACTGCGGAGTGTCGCGGATGGGCCTGGCGCATCACTTCCCGACGAAGGAAGCTCTCCTCGCCGCCGTGCTCGAAGAGCGGGATCGGGTCAACGGCGAGTTGTTCTTCGCCGGATTCGACGCGACGGCGGATGGCTTGGACTATTTCTCTCGGCTGGCGCGACTGGTGGAATACAACGCGACAGTGCCGGAGCTCGTGCGGCTGTACGCCATGCTGTCGGTCGAGGCCGCTGATCCAGCACATCCCGCGCATGCGTACTTCGTCGAACGGTACAAGAACATCCGCCGGGACATTCGCGATGCGCTGGAGGAACTTCATGCGCGAGGGCTCGTGCGGCCGGGAGTGAGCATCGCGGGTGCCGAGTCGGATCTCATGGCGTTGCTCGACGGCCTGCAGGTGCAGTGGCTCCTCGACCCGACCAGCGTGGACATGGGCGCCCGCTTCCGGCGACGGCTCAGCGAGATGTTCTTGGTCGAGGTGCCGTGATGAACGGCTACGCGGCGGCTCGTGCCACCCGGGTCCCGGGCTTGCCGAATCTCCGCAGAAGGACGACGGCGGCCACGACCGAGATCGCTTCGCCGATCGGCAGGCTGATCCAGATTCCTGCCGGCCCGGACATCCCGAGCGCCAGGACGAGCGGCACCTTGATGACCATCAGCGTGCCGATCGAGATCAGATACGACGGCGCGGCTTTGCCGAGGGACTGGAAGTAGGCGGAGATCAGAGGCGGGACGCCGGCGAAGACGAATCCGATCGCGATGACGCGCAGCGCATCGACCGTGACGGCCGTGGTTGCCTGATCGCCGATGAACAGCCCCACCAGCGGCTGCGCGAGCAGGGCGATGAGCGCCGCTGTCACCGCCCCGTAGATGACGGTGGCTCGCATGGCGAGCGTGAGGGTCCGGTCGACACGGCCGGTCAACCCGCGGCCGGCGTTGTAGCCGACGATCGGCTGAATAGCCTGGGTGATGCCGATCTGCGGCGTGAACACGAAGGTCTGCAGCCGCGCGCACACCGCGTAGGCGGCCAGGACGACCGCGCCGGTCGCGGCAAGAGACATGTTGATCAGGGCTGCCAGCAGCGTGGCGCCGAAGCCGGCAAGGAAGGAGGGGGCGCCCACCGCGAGCACGGCCCCGATCGTCGCCGGGTGCCGTGCTCGATGAAGACCGGCACATACAGCCGCTTGAGCAGTACCGTCTCGACCACCAGGAAGTCGCACGCGTTGATCGCGTGGGCCTGAGCGGCCAGGAACTGCCGCCAAGTCCGCCCAGCCCGGCGAGGCGCCGGATCGACACCGGCGCCTCGCCAGATCTCCCACACCGTGAAGGCCGCGATCCGATAGCCCAGCCGGGCCAACTCGCCCTGAATCCGCCTATTCCCCCAGGTCGGGGTTCTCCCGAGCCATCCGCACCATGAACGCCTTGACCGGCCGGCCGGCGGGTGCCGGGCCGTCCCGGGCGCCGTCTGTCGGTGAAGGTCCACTTGTGTTCGGGTACGACGGTCGTACGCGGACATGTGTAGGCGAGGACGGGACATAGGGGGATTCCGGATGAAGGCGATTGTGGTGACGGACAAGGCCGCGGGAACGGCCGGGATGACGCTGGTGGAACGGCCCGAGCCGCAGGCAGCGCTGAACGACGTCGTCGTTCAGGTTCATGCGTCGGGATTCGTCCCGACTGAGATGGAGTGGCCCTCGACCTGGACCGATCGCCTCGGCCGTGACCGGACACCGTCAATCCCTGGGCACGAGCTGGCCGGAGTGGTCACCGCTCTCGGCTACGGCACCAGGGGCAGGTCGGTGGGACAGCGGGTGTTCGGCATCACGGACTGGACTCGCGACGGCACCCTGGCGGAGTATGTGGCCGTCGAGGCACGCAACCTCGCCCCGCTGCCCGGCGACGTCGACTTCACGGTGGGCGCGAGCCTGCCGATCTCGGGACTGACCGCGTGGCAGGGACTGTTCGAGCACGGCCGCCTCCAGGCAGGGCAGAGCGTCCTCGTGCACGGCGCGGCCGGCGCAGTCGGGTCGATGGTGACGCAACTCGCACGAGAGGCCGGCGCCTACGTCATCGGCACCGGACGCGCCGCCGACCGTCAGAAGGCGCTCGACTTCGGCGCGCAGGAGTTCGTCGACCTTGAGACCGACGCGCTGGAGGACGTGGGCGCGGTCGATCTGGTTTTCGATGTCATCGGCGGCGACATCGGGCGGCGGTCCGCAGGCCTGATTCGAGCCGGAGGAACACTGGTGTCCGTCGTCGGGCCGCCCGAGGCGCGGCCTGCCGACGGCCTGGCGATCGACTTCGTTGTCGAGTCCGATCGCGCCCAACTGAGTGAGATCGTCCAGCGGGTGCGGGACGGACGACTGCGGACGAACATCGGCAACGTCGCGACCCTCGACGATGCCGTCGCCGCCCTCAACCCGACCGAGCGACGCAGGGGGAAGACGGTCATCCGCGTTCGTCCGTGAGGACTCGAGGACGCGATCATCGGGCGGCAGGTCGGGATTTTGCTGCATGATCAGGGCAGCGGCCGCGACCGTCGCGCGGTGTTGTCGTCGCTGGTCTACCGGTTGGTGAGGTGCTTGTTCGGCTTGCCGGCGGTGCTGATCCGCTCTGACCTGTCGAAGGATGCCGAGCTGCTGGTGCTCCGTCACGAGAACCAGCTGCTCCGGGCAGGCCCGCGACCTCGCTGCGGCACGCGCTCAACCAAGACGGAACGATCGACCTCCAACCGTCATCGAGAAGGCGATCGAATCCCCGCAAGCCAGGCGCTCACCCTCACCATGGCGTCGCACCCGAAAACGGACACCCAGTTATGCCCGCGCAGGGATCCTGTCCTCACGCCCGCTGACCATCAACCCGCGCGGAACAGAGAAGTCCCAGCTGCCGATGTGCGTACTTCCCACTTACGCGGCTGCGTCTGGTCGCACATGATGGACGTGGACTCATCGATGACCAGATCTCCTGTCACGATAAGGAAGGCATCATGCCCCCTTCCATCGTCGGACACGACGGCCCCCTCACCGACCGCCACTTCCCGCTCGGTGACACGCCGACCACCTTCGGCCGCAGGCAAGACTGCAGCGTGGTGCTCTCCAGCGAACGAGCTTCGCGCCGCCACGCCGAGATACGCCACGAGGCGGGGCGTTACATCCTGCACGACCTGGGAAGCCGAAACGGAACGCTGGTCAACGGCAGGCGCGTCACCTCACAGGTGCTCCAACCGGGCGACCTGATCACGATCGGCGACGAGCAGTTCCGCTTCCTGCCCTCCGACGACGTCGCGACGGTCTACGGCGCGTCCCCGCTGCCACAGGCGAGGGTACCCGCCCCATCGGTCGATCCGGGGCCGGTACTCCGGGTGACCGTCTCCGGCGGCGGGCCCGTCGGGCTGAGCTTCGCGCTCCTCCTGGAGCACCTCATGGGATCACGGGTCGTCGTCACTGTTTACGACGGCCGCTGGACCCAGGACGGTGCTCAGGTCGCGTGGAAGGGGCAAGATCAGGGAAATGTACGGCGCCAGCAGGTCGTCACGGTTCAGAGCCGCCAGTACCTGAACCTCCCCGACCCGGTGCAGGCTCGGCTGTTCAAGCCCGGGGCGTACTCCGAGATGTGGCCGCCCGGCCCCGACTCCATCCGAGGACAAGCCCCGCGCAACCTCCGCATCGCCTACATCGAGGACACGCTCCTGCAGATGGCCGGCGAGAAGTCCGACCGCATCCGGCTCGTCCCCACCCGCTTCGATCCCGACGAGCATGGCGACAGCGCGAAGCAGGATCATGTGCTCGCCATCTGCGAAGGTGGCCGTTCGCGCACGCGGGAGCATTTCACCGGCAAGTTCGGCACCGCCGACAGCTCGATCTACTCCCTGAACGGCAAGCACCTGCAGGATGTCGTGCTGGGCTTACGCGTCAAGTCCGACCTGCCTGACGCCATGTCGGTCCTGCTGACCGTGGCCCAGAACCGCTACCTGCTCAACGCCCTGGGCGGCGAGGGTTTCCTCAACATGCGACTCACCGACGAGGAGGCCGAGGAGGTCATCGGCATCGATCCCGTCCGTCGCGTGTTCGAGGAGTGTGTCGCCGCGAGCCCGTGCATGATGGGCCGCACCGACGACGGCGACTTCCACTGCTCCACGCACGGCACCTTGTTCCTGCCCGCCCTGATCAAAGGGTCCGCCCTGTGGCGGCGGGTGCAGGAAGGGCTGGCGATGTTCGGCGTGGCCGAGTACAACCTCAGCGCCGTCACCGCCTTCCGGCTCGACATGGTGCAGCGGCCGCGCTTCACCGCGCGCCTGCAGGCCCCTACGTCCGCCACTCCGGGCACCTACGGCTTCCTGCTCGGCGACGCCGCCAACGCCATCCACTTCTGGCCGGGGCGCGGGCTCAACAGCGGGCTGGCCTCGGCCATCTCTCTGGCCCGGTCGCTCAGCCAGGCCTGGCGCGGGCGGGCCTTCCGCGACGCGGACTTCATCCGCCACGAGGCAGCCATGGCGATGCTCCAGTACCGGCACAAGAGCCGTGCCTGGCAGGCGATGGTCACTACCGACGAGGATGGCGTCACCCGTGCCATCAAGGACAACATCGCCAAAGGCTGCGCCGACGCGCAGGCCGCTCCGAGTTCCGACGCGCAGGTCGCGGCGGACATCGACACACTGATGAACCGGCTCGGGATCGTCCGGGGCCGTCTGTCACAGCGCGTCTCCGGCCTGCCCGACGACGTCGCCCTGCGTGCCCACCTCGGCCGACTGTCGGCTGAGACCCTGCGCATCCTGGTCATCAGCGACGCGTGGGACACGGTGGTCATGGGCGGTGAAGAGGTCGACATCGACATCTTCTACCGCGAGGAGCCCGCGTCCGCTTCGGGTGGAGAACCTGTGTGGGCTCCACGACTCGCCAGCGAGCGCGAACAGCACACCAGGCTGATCTCCAGGTCGGCAAGCCGATCGCCACGGCCAACGGCGCAGGCCCCCCGGTAGACATCGCCGCAGGTCAACTCGCTGCTTCTCTCTAGGGCTCCGCCTCCGTCCGGAGCTGGATAGGCTCCAAGCCATGGCCTCGATTGACGTGACTCGGTGAGCGCCACCCGTCTGCTGGTCATCGGAGCCGATGCAGCAGGGATGAGTGCGGCGCACCAGGCGATCCGGGCGGCCGGGACCAAGCTGGCTGTGACCGCGCTGGAGGCGACCGGCGATACGTCGTACTCCGCCTGTGGCATCCCCTACTGGGTCGCCGGAGACGTGTCCAGTGGCGACGCCCTGGTGGCCCGCACCGCCGAGGAGCACCGGGCAGCCGGGATCGACCTGCGGCTCGGCGCCACCGCGACCGGCATCGACCGACAGGCCCGCACCGTCACCTACCAGGATGCCGACGGTGAGAAGGTGTTGGGCTACGACGACCTGGTGATCGCGACCGGTGCATCGGCCGTGGTGCCGGACTGGGCCGTCCACCCCAGCACAGGGCAACGGTATGCCGGCGTCGCGCCGGTCAAAACGCTCACCGACGGCGCTGCCTGGTTGGACCTGCTCGTGAGACTGCCCAAGGGCAGTGGCCGGGTGGTTGTCGCCGGCGGCGGCTACATCGGCGTCGAGATGGCCGAGGCCGCCAGGAGGCGTGGCTACGAGGTCACCGTGATCACCCGGACTCGGGTGATGAGTTCCTTGGACCCGGACCTGTCCGCTCGCATCGAGAAGGGGATGCGCGAGGCGGGAGTCCGGGTCGTGGTCGGCTCACCGGTCGTGCGGCTGGACGTGGCGGACGGACGAGTGCGTGGCGTGTACACCGCAGAAGGCGAGCGCTATCCGGCGGACCTGGTCGTGCTGGCGCTGGGGATCACGCCGAACACCGGTTACCTCGACCTCGACCAGTTGCCGAGCGGCCCGAATGGCGGTTTGCGACCCGAGCCGGACGGGAGCCTGGCCGACGGGATCTGGGCCGCCGGTGATTGCTGCGAGACCCGGCATCGGCTCACCGGCACGTGGACCTACATGCCGCTCGGCACCCATGCCAACAAACAGGGCCGGATCGTCGGCACCAACCTCGTCACACCAGGCGCGCTGCGGTTCGGCGGCGTGCTGGGCACTGCGATCACCCGATTCGCTGAGGGCACGACCTACTTGGAGATCGCCCGCACCGGTCTGAATGAGCGTGAGGCAGCCGCCGCCGGCATCGAGGTGACGTCCCTGGTCACCGAAGGCAGCACGGCCAGCGGCTACATGAGCGAGGCCGACCCGGTCGCGGTGAAGTTGCTGGCAGCGCCGTCGGATCATCGGCTGCTGGGCGCGCAGATCGTTGGCGGGCGTGGCGCGGGCAAACGTATCGACACCGTTGCCACCGCGTTGTGGCACGGCGCGACCGTTGATGACTTAGCCTGGTCTGACTTGTCCTACGCGCCGCCGTTCGCCACCGCGTGGGACATCGTACAGGTCGCGGCCCGGCGGCTGGCCGACCAACTGTAAGCCACCGGGGTGCGGGCCCTGGCCGTCATCCATCTCCCGCAGGAGCTGGTAGAGGTGCGCTTCATGCCCGTTCATGGCACGGCTGAACGTGTCCCGCTCGGAGACACGATTTCGTACTCTGAACGGGGATTCTGCTGCATGACCAGGGCGGCGGCGGCAACCATCGCGAGGTGTTGTTGCCGCTGATCTACCGGTTGGTCAGGTGCTTTGTTCGGCTTGCTGACGGTGCCGGCCCGCGCTGATCTGTCGAAGGACGTTGAGCTGCTGGTGCTCCGTCACGAGAATCAGGTGCTGCGCCATCAGCTCGATGGCCGACCGCGGTGGGGTCATGGCGGCAGTTCTTGTCCGCTCAAGCCCACGCGATCATCGCATGCGACTTCCTCGTGGTCGAGACGATACTGCTCAAACGGCTGTATGTGCTGATCTTCATCGAGCACGGCACCACTCCCAAGCCACCCACCACCCCTGCCACCGGCCCGTTTGGGCCGACCACGCCGACCGGACCATGGCATTCCTCGGCGAACCCGGCCCGACCCGCCGAACCGAACGCACCCGCCTGAAAGCCGAACACGACCGCGCAAGACGCGTTATCGCCGCGATCGACACCGCTGCCGGAGCACACCCGTGAGACCTACTCCCCAGCAACGCCACCACAACGAAACCCGAATCCGGGCCGCCATGGACCGGCTCCTCCTCGGCGACCCGCCACCCGGCGGACGATGCGACATCAAGACCCTCGCCCGTGAATCCGGCGTTGACCGCACCGCCTTCCACGGCACCCGCCCTACGCCCACCTGCGCGAAGACTTCGAATCGCTGCCCAACACGAAGGGATCCTCCAACTCCGCCGCCAGTGCGGCCCCGACACCGGAGTACGTCGGCTGCCGGCCCGGACGACGGGCATCGGGCCATGCAGCTGAGCCACCCACTCGACCTGATGCCGCCGATCAGCCAGCCGACGGCCGGCCCTCCTTCCCGGATGTCAAATATCGGCGCAACGCCTCTCGCCCACCGGGAACGAAAGGCCATCGATCAACGGCCTCCCGCAGTTCGTGCTCTGTGAGCCAGGCATGCCAAGCGATCTCGGACGCATCCGGAACCAATGGCTCGGTGATCATGGCCTCATGCACCCCGAACCAGACAGGGCCGACCCCCTCCCGGCACAGGAACTTGAACATGAAACGCACAGGGACGTCGGCGCCCAGCTCCTCGGACAGCTCGCGGGCCGCCGCGTCCTCATACGACTCGCCCACGTCCACGGCACCGCCGACCATCACGTCATAGTGGCCGGGAAAGCGAGTGAGCTGTTCAGCTCGGCGCAGCACGAGGATCCGCCGCATCGGATCGCGACAGATCGTCGTCGCGATCCGATGCATCCATCGCCGACGCTCCGCCTCTGCCCGGTCCACGACCCCCAGCACGCGGTCCCGTTCATCCACCCGCTCGACCAGCTCGCCCACGCAGGACACGATCGCAGGCACCACCGACAATCTGCTCTACGAGCACCCCAAGCCAGTGACCTGCATCACCTGACCTACTTGGAAACGCCACACGAGCGACGACCCCCAGCGCGAACACCCCGATGGAAAGCCACCTGCTCGATCGCCATACGAACACAACCGCACACAGCGAGTGCGGGCAGAAGACACACCTCCGCCACCAACCTGCTGCGCCAGGGCATCAACATCGTCGTGGTCGCCGAGCTGATGGGGCATGCCCGTCCGGACACCACCCGCCGGTACACCCTGCTCACCCAGGCGGGCGGACGTGCAGCCAGAACAGCGGGGTCAATCCGCGCCGGTCGACCGGGGTGAGCAGGCCGGAGCACCTGGGATCGGCGAGGACGTCGTACAGCATCAGGACATTCACCATGACGAGCGAGGCTTGCGAGATCCTCAGACACAGGGCCGTCATCTCCACCTCATCGCGCCACAGGCCCAGGTCGAACGGGCTCGGGGACGACTGCGCTGGGACGTCCTGGACGTCCTGGGGGACGTCTTGGCCGGCATGGTCGGCGTGGTCGGCGTCCTGGCGGTCGCGGACCAAGGTCAGGTGGGCGTGGCGGCGCTGGGCGGCGCGGCGGTCACCGACCCGCAGCACGGGCGCCAGGGCCCCTCCCAGGTGACGCCGCCATCGCGGGCGGCGGCGATCTGGCCGGGCTCGACATCGGCCGGCCAGTCACGCCGGTCCGCCAGGAGGGTCAGGGCGGCCAGGACCTCATCGCCGGGGGCCGGTAGCTGCCGAGGGAGCGGTGCGGGCTGGTCAGCACGTGCACGTTCGGAGTCGGGGAACCCAGGAACAGCGTGCGGTCGTGGTGATCAGGCGGCCTTGCCGCGGGCGATGTAGAGGTTCATGTCGGTGAAGTCGAGGGTGATGTTGTAGGGCTTCCAGAAGCAGTGGGCGAAGTGGGCCAGCAGGTCGAACCCGAAGGGGGCGAGCGCGGCCTGTGGGTTCGTGAAGCAGTAGACGTCCTTGGCGACGGCGTCGCCGAGGCGGATCTCCTTCGGGTAGCAGGGGTAGACGACGACTGGGTGGTTGTGGGCAGCGGTCTCGACCGGGCGGTCGTAGTCGGTGCGGATCTGCAACTGTTTGGCCGTGTCCCCATGCATGCCCGCGATGGTCTCGCCGACTCCGCCGAAGTTCACGCCCACCACCCGTGGGCCGGAGTTGGCGATGCCGGCGATGCTGCCCAGGCTGTGCAACTGGTGCTCACGGGCCAGCCACAGCGGCAGAGGCTCGGCACCCGCCCGTTGGGCGGCGGCGCGTGCCTTACCGGCCGCCGCGGGGGTCGGGCGGCGCAGGATCAGCGACCGGCCCGCGTAGTCGAAGGTGGTCAACAGGTGGTAGAACACCCACGTGCCGATCAGGCCGTCGCTGTCAGTGTCGACGTCTTCGCCCGACTCCGTCTCCGACCAGCCGACAGGGATGTTGCGCAGTTCGATGCCGCCCAGCTTGAAGGAGTCCAGTATCCCGTAGTGCGCCCATACGGTGCCCTGCCCGAAATCGACCTCCTCGCTGAAGACAGGGCTCAGCCCGGCCTCCTTGGCCACCGACCCGCGCAGGTTCAGATTCGGGGCGCCGGTGTAGGGCAGGAAGCGCTTCGCCGGTCCGCCGTTGAGCGAGGCTTCCACCAGTGGAAACGGGTCCATCTGCGTGAACTCCACCCGCGCGGTGTCGCCGTGGATCTGATACGCCTCGCCGCTGATCGCCGCGAACCACTTGGCGTAGGTGGTGCCGCCGGCCGCCTGCCAGCATGGTGCGGACAGGGCGAATTTGTCCTGCCGCATGTAGCAGTCGGCCAGGAAGTAGTTGGTGTCCTTGTCGCCGGGCGCCAGGGCGAGGGCCATCTTGAGGTACTTCTCAGCCTCGGGGAACCGGTTGGACAGCAGCCCCACATAGCCGCGCTGGCGGGCCGCCCGCAGGTTCGTGGGGTCCTTTTTCAGGATCTCCTCGTACGCGCGGCCCGCCTGCTCGAACTTGCCGGCCTTGAACAGCGCGTCCGCGTCACCGGCGTCGGCTAACGCCGTGGCGGCCTTCCCCAGCAGCGGTGCGGCCGCGGCGGCACCGGCCAGCACGGCGGCGCCCCGCAGCACCGAACGCCGGTCCCATCCTCCGTCATCAGCCATGTCTGCTCCTTTTCGTGATCACCTTCGCCGTGACTTTCCGTCCCGGCAGACGGTCACAACACCTCCGGCCGGTTCGTCTCCCCCTGCTGGATGAGACGGGGCCGTACAGCGTCGTCCCGATGCGGGCGACCGGATCGCTTCGCAGCACGCTCGGTAACTCGCCCGCCGGCCGACCCCGTCCACTGTCGGCCAGCCGTGTCCCCGCCTCGTCCGCGCCGTGTCATGGTCGTGTCACGGCCGCAACCGACGGTGGCAGCCGTCAACAAACCGAGACACGCGGCAGGCAACGCGCGCACATCCGGCACCCATCGTGGTCCGTTGACAACGAACGACCCACACCCCTCCACCCCCGGCGTCTTCCCCCTCCCACTGCCGGTTCCCGACATCTCCGACTCGGCCGATTCACTCCGCCATCTCGACACCCGGGCAGGACGTTCACCCGACAGGTCTATTCGGCGATCCTGGCGTATTGGCATCGGGTCTGGCCGTTCGCGTCTCCGCTGTGCCGGCGGCCGACCAGGACCTCGTTGGGTGGGGCCGAGAAGAAGGAGGTGCTCTCCCTTCGGGAGTCGGCGGCGGTCGGTTGTGCGATTCCGGTGATGGTCAGAATCCCAACCACCAGTGCCGGGAGCAGCGCTGGACTACGCCCCCGAGATCCGCACCTGAGCCGCTCGAAAGACCGTCTCGCAAATGGTCGATGCGGGACGACCTGGACGGCCGTCCGCATACGCGGTCACGCTTGCCTTGACGAGGCGAAGCCGCAGTGTCAGTCACAGGAAGTACTCGCTCGTGTCGTGCCTTCAGGTTGCCCGACGGCGGATGACAGCGAGGCGGATCACCCACGCATCCAGCCGGGAACGTCCTGGCCGGTGATCGCGCGGTACTCGCGGGAGACCCCCGCGGAGTCGCCCGCGTAGGCAAGGTACAGCTGTGCCATGATCGTGATGATGATGTCCCGGTCGCGGTCGGGCAGGTAGCGACTGGCCGGCAAGGCATGCAGCAGGGGTGCGACCGCTTCGCGAAACCTGGCCTCCTCCACCAGCATGAGCCCGAGGACTGTCAGAGCCTGCACATACGACGGCATATGAGCAACCGAGTCGAGTTCGGCCAGCTGCGCGTACAGGACAACGGCCTCCTGCGCGAGCGGGACGGCCTCGGCGCGCCGCCCGGCCTCCGCCAGCCGAAGCGCACAGTTGCGTAGCGAGAGCGCCAGATCCGGCAGATACTCGGCCCGGTCGAGCCCCACCATCTCCCGCCACAGGGCCACCGCCTCCCCGGCGACCGGGGCCGCCTCCGCCGCCCGCCCTGCCTCGGCCAGCCGCCCGGCGTGGTTGTTCAACGCGCTCGCCAACATGGGCAGGTGAGGCGGGCGATCGAGCTCGGCCAGCTCCCGCCACGAGGCGACCGCCACTTCCGAGTACGGGAGCGCCTCGGCCCGCCGCTCCTCGCCCACGAGCCGCAGCGCGTGCCTGGATGACAGGTCCGCCAGGCTCCTCAGCGTGGACACCAGCTCAGGAAGGCGAACGGCCGGGTCCCGCCCGGCCAGCTCCCGCCGCAGCGAGACTGCCTCCGAGAAGAACCCGACCGCCTCCGCCTCGCGCCCGGGCGGGACGAGCTTGAGCGCGTAGTTGTGCAGCGAGGCGGCCAGCAGGGGCAAGTAGGCCCTCCGGTCGGAATCGGCCAGCTCCCGGCACACGTCGATCGTCTCCACCGAGAGCCGGATGGCCTCGTCCATCCGTCCGGCCTGTGCCAACAGCCCGATGTGGTTGTTCAGCGACACGGACAGGTCGGGCAGGTGGGCCGCCCGGTTGAGCTCGGCCAGCTCCCGGCACAGGGTGAGGCTCTCCTCGGAGAGGGGAAGTGCCTCGTCCAGCCGCCCTACCTCAGCCAGCCGTCCAGCGTGCCTCTCCAGGGCGGTGGCCAGGTCGGGCAGGTAGGCGGCGGGGTTGAGTGCGGCCAGCTCCCGGCCGATGGTGACGGCCTCCTCCGAGAGCAGGACCGCTTCGGCCGGCCGCCCCATGTCCGCGAGCTGGAGGGCGTGGTTGATCAACGATGGGGGCAGGTTGGGCAGGTGGGCGGCGGGGTTGAGCGCCACCAGCCGCCGCCGCAGGAGAAGGGCCTCCTCGGAGTGCGGGAGCGCCTCGTCCAGCCGCCGCGCATCGGCCAGCGAGGCAGCGTGGTTCGCCAGGGCGGTTGCCAGGTCCGGCAGGTGGGTGGCCGGGTCGGCGGCGGCCAGCTCACGCCGGAACGCGATGGCCTCTTCGAGCAGCGGGAGCCCTTCGTCCCGCCGGCCCAGCGACATCAGCCTCGTGGCCTGGTTGTTCAGGGAGGCGGCCAGGTTGGGCAGATGCCTGGCGCGGTCGAGCGCCGCCAGCTCGCGCATGATCTGGACGGCCTGCTCGCCCTCGGCGAGGGCGCGAGCGTGCAGCCCGGCATAGCCCAGGCGGATGGCCAGATCCTCGTGGACGCGGGCCTGCAGGGCGGGCTCCGTGGTGGCCGTCAGCCGATGCCCGGCGAGCCGGGAGGTCACGGCGGCGATGCCGATGTCCAGGTCGATGTGCCGGTGATCCGGCAGGACGGCCGCGATGCCCTCCAGGAGATAGGGATCGATCCCGTCCAGCGCGGCCAGGGCGGCCAGGGTGGCGCCCCCGGCCTGCAGGGCCAGCTCGGGGTACGCATCCAGCAGCGGGTACAGCTGGCCGCCGGCCAGATGCGGCCATCGGCGCGCGGCCTCCACCAGAGTGGCCAGCGCGTGGGGCGCCCACACACGGCCGGGGTCCTCCACCGGCGCCTCCTCCACCGGCTCCTCCTCCGCTGGCGCGAGCAGCCGGGCCGGTGCGCCGTCGGCCCATGGGTCGGCCGGGAACTCATGAGAATGGCCGGAGGTCATCAAGGCGACGAAGTCCTCGCCCAACCGGTCCGGGTACAAGGGCTCCAAGACCGTGTCCCGCGCCCCCGGGTAGCAGACCGCGTGATCCTTAAGAAGCTGCCCGGGAGCCTCTCTGGAGTCGATCCCGGCCAGGGCCAGCGCCGCCCTCCCGTCGGCGTGGCCGAGCCGGCCGGTCAGCGTGGCGGTGTAGACGAGCTGCCCCAGCGCGTCGGGAGTCGTACGGAGCGGGTTGTCGCGAGAGGGTGCGGACATCGCCTCCCAGTGATCGCGCTCGCGGGCCAGGAGGAAGGCCGACACGGTCACGGGGTCGGCGGGCGGGGGATCACCGCGATCGTAGGCCAGCACCGCGGCCAGTGCGGCCATGTGCACGGTCAGTACCAGCCGGTAAGCCTCGTGACGGGCCCACGCGGGTGGCGGGTCCACATTCCCGGCGTCCGGTATTCCGAGCAGCTCGGCGAACCGGTCACGCGCGGCATCGAACAGCCCGGCGCGCGTGACGTCAGGCCCGTCCTCCAGCGGCCCCAGCTCCGTACGGCCGGGCGTCAGGTGGACGTCACGCTGGATCCGGTACGCCAGGCCCTGCCACCAGGTGCCGGACGGGCGGGCCAGCAGCAGCACGCGTACCGGCAGCCCCGTGCCGACGCGGGTGTCGGCCAGCAGCGACAGCACGTCGGCGGTGTCCCACCGCTCGGCGTAGTCCACCACCAGCAGCACCCCGGCGGCCCGCGCCAGATCGGGAACGACGAAGGGCTCGGGCGCGGAGCGGTCGCGCCGGTGATGTGCCGCCAGCACCACCCACCCGTCTTGCCGCCATGTCCGCGCCACCTCATGGGCCAGGCGCGTCTTGCCCTGCCCGCCCGCTCCGTGGATCAGCCGCACCGCGAGGCCCGGCCCGTCCCGCCAGCGCCGCAGGTCGTCCAGCAGGTCGCGGCGTCCGGTGAACGCGATCAGCCCGTTCGCCGCCTGCAGCAGGCCGCTGGGCCGCGCCCGCGCCTGCTCCGGCGGTGGGGCGGCGGCAGGGGCCGGCCAGACCGCCAGCCGGTACGGCTCCCCGCCGTCATGAACGATCATGTCCCCGGCGGCCTGGTAGATGCGCGCGAACCCCGAGCCGGTTGCGCGCTGGTGAACCCGGCGCACCCCTTCTGGACCGCTCATGACGGTCATCATCGGCCGTACCCGGGACCTCGGGCAAGCGGCCCATCCGCTTCGTCTGACGTCTGACCCCTTCCACCGGAGGTGTTCGGCTTCACCAAGGTCATCAGGGCTAAGCCGACCGCGACAGCCGCAATTCCATGGGGCCGTCTCGCCCGTGTACTCCCCGGTCACCGGCACGATCGGCAGCGGCGGATCCGCCCGCCAGAACGCAGGCCGGCGGATCAACGCCCCGATGACGCCTCACAGATCGGCCACCCAGCTCGTGTCTGGTGAACGAGCGATCATCGGAAGTGGTTCACCGACCGGTCATGGTTCGTCAGGCGAAGATGGCGTTCACGGCCTTGCTCACCTCCGCGAGGGGGACCTTCTCACGTTGGCGTTCGAAGGCGATCCACTCCTTGCCCTCCGCGGCGACCCCTTCCAGTACGTGCAGGGCGTTGCCGAGCCCCGCCGTGCCGAGGGTCAACTGTGACGCGCCCTGCGGATCCTTGTCCTCGTTCTCGGTGACATCTGTAGGCGGGTCGGTCACCTTGACCTTGATCGGATCGCCGTTGGTCAGCGTCAGCTCGAAGACGTTCTCTCCGTTGTCGGTCTCGGCCACCTGGACGAAGGTGAACGCGTCGTAGCGGTAGTTGGTGCGGGCCCGGCTGCGGAAGGTGGCCTTCTGGAAGTCGAGGTGCACGGTCAACTGCCGCACGCCGTCCTTGGTGAGCAGGAAGAGCAGGATCTTGTATTTCGAATAGCGCCATGGCCCGTTCTCGATGCGTGCCCTGTCATAGAAGGGCGTGGCGGGCGCCTCGATGAAGGCGTGGGCGAGGACGTCCTGCCGCTTCAGCCTGTAGAGGCTCATCGCCTGCTCCATCAGCGCCTTGCGGTCGCACTCCAGCCAGCGGGCCATCTCGAGATCGTCCGGTCTGTCGGCGAGTTTGCGTTTCCACCGGTCGAAAGCCGCCTGGCGGCCGGCCAGCAGTCCCTCCTTTTCCGCCTTGTCGGCGGAGTGGCGCCTGTACTCCGCGGCGATGCGCAGCCACAGGCGAGCCGCGGACCAGACCGAGGCCAGGGCGGCGACCGCGGCCGGCGACACGAGCAACGGCCTGACGTGCGCGCCGCTCCAGATCAGAAAGCCGCCTGCCGCGGCCGCCGCGATCGCGGCGAGCACGCACATCGCTTTCACGAGCAAGGGGACGCGCAACTCCTTGCGGTAGTCCCACAGCTTGCCCGCCTGCCAGCGCCGCGCGACGTCGGCGACCAGGTATCTGGTGAGCCAGGCGACTCGCTTGGCGTTGACCGTGCTCTCCCGGTACATGGTGACGACCTCGTCACGCAAGGCCCGGCGGACGCCCGCCGTCTCCGAGAGCCAGCGGGCCCTGTCCTCGCCGGACGGGGTGTACAGCGCGAAATAGTGGTTGAACTGCCGGTCGATCTTGCTCGCGAAACCATCGCCGCGCGTGGTCGCCGGCCGGCGCAGATCCTCGCGATCCTTCGCCTGGCGGCGCTCCTTCCTGCACCGCCACTCCACGCCGCTGCGCACGCTCGCGTAGCAGCCGGCCGCAAGAGCCAGCAGGGCGGACACCGCCGCCGGCCCGTTGTCCTGCCATGCCGTGGCGCCGATGAAGCCGACGGTCGCCAGGGCCAGCGCGGTGGTCGCCGTGGCTCCGGTCCAGATGCCGAACCCGATGAGAACAGGATCCGCCGGCCGTACCCGTGCGCCGATGGGCTCCGGCTGGAAGAACTTCCAGGCCCGGCCCAGCCGGTCCTTCGCGCAGCGGTCGCTCCGGGCCGCGTCGAAGGCGCGCGCCCAGAGGGCGTCCTCGGCGGAGCTGTCCAGGAACATCTCCATGTGCTGCAGGACGTCGTTGCGCTGCTCGTCGGTCAGCTTCTGGAGCTCCTGCTCTATGTCGGCAGCCCCGCCATTCGCAGGACGGGACGTCAGGAGGTGGTCGACCAGCTTGATCGCGTCGGCCCATTCGTCGTCGTCGTTGACGGCGCCGCGCACGCAGCGCAGCATGGCGATCTCGTTCGGCGGGACCTGCTGCAGGGTGCGTCCGCTGAGCAGGGCCAGCAGCAGGTAGAAGCAGGAGTGGCCGTTGACGTAGTTGCGCAGGACCACGGCGTCGCGGATGTGCTCGCGCGCCTCCGGAGCCATCCCGGCGCGCAGGGAATTGAGCCCCGCCTCGAAGGTCTCCTCGGGTGATGGGGAGGCCGCGACCTGGTAGACGTTGACGGGTCCATGGATGGCCTCCGCCTGGACGGCGACGTTGGCCGAGTCCTGGGCGAGGTTGGTCGGGCCGGAGGGGGAATCGTTCACAGGACGCCCCGGATGGCCGCGATGACGGCTGACACGTGCGCCGCCAGCTCCGCCACGTCCGCCAGGAGCCCGCGGAGTTTCTTGAGCGCGATCACCGCTTTGCTCCTGCCCGCCTCGGTGCTCTCGGACAGCGACTCGGCGGCGACGGCGATCTCCTGCTCCGCCGCGGTGAACGTGTCCTCGTCCACCTCCTGGGCCTTACGCGCCCTGGCGAGCCGGTCGCGCAGCTCGGCGAGCTGGGCGGCCGGGTCGGCTGCCGGGGTCTGAGGCGGGTGACCGATGGTGATGTTCCCGTGGATGTGCCCGGCCTGCACGCCCACCCGGGCGTTGTCGCGGGCGACGTTCTTCACGCTGTCGGACATGCTGTTCGCCTCTCTCGCCTTGCTCGCCGGATGGTTCTCGTGCTCCACGGCCAGTTCCTGAGCGAGGGCCACGGCGAAGGCGGCGGCGTTGGCCGCCGCCTTCGGCTGCCAGTTCAGGCCGTCGGTCGCGGTCTTGGTGCCGTCGGCGCGGTCGCTGATGCCGCGCACCACGGCCATGGGCAGCGACCTGTTGTGATGGGCGGCCTGCGCCACGCCGGCCGACTCCATCTCGATCGCGAGCGCGTCGTTGTAGGTCTGGCGCACCCACTGGGCGTGCGCGGAGATCGCGGAGTCCTGTACGACCTCGCCGGCCGCGATCGGGCCGAAGCGCACCGCGGGCACGGCCGCGCCCGCGGGCAGGCGGCGGGTCCAGGTCTCGGTGCGGTAGAGGTGGCGGGCGATCTGGTCGGTCTCGTGGTCGATCTCCCAGACGCGCGGGCGGGCTTTGAGGCCGTCGTCCTCGCTGGTGCCGCCGTGGTAGGCGTACACGTGCGTGGCCACCACCACGTCGCCCAGGCCGATGCCGGGCCACAGGACCCCGGCGACCCCCACGAACAGCAGCGCCGACGGCGAGAACGCGGCGATCGCCCGCTCGGCGATCACCGCCGCCGGATGGTTGCCCTTGCCGACCAGGCCCAGGACCACCCGGCGTCCGTCGCCGGAGAGGCGGCCGAGCTCGAAGCGGGTGCCCGCGGTGTGGCGGTGCACGCGCGGGTCGGTCAGGTGTTCGCGGACGGCCTGATACTCCAGATCCAGCGCGGTGAGGATCACGATCACGACCATCGACCTCCTAAGGCCGAGTCATCGGGGGATTGAGGACGTGGGCCGGACCCGCCTTGAAGAGCCGGGCGGGCCTCCCGTTCGGGGTCTTGCGCATCGGGCCGTCGGCGATGATGAAGTCGCGGGCGCCCTGGACCTTGCGGTAGAAGTTGCGGGGATCGAGGCGGACGCCCCAGACCGCCTCGTACACCTGCTGGAGCTCCGAGATGGTGAAGGTCTCGGCGCAGAACGCGGTGGCCAGGGCGGTGTGCTCCAGCTTGGTACGCGCGCGTTCGACCCCGTCGATGACGATGCGGCGATGGTCGAACGCCAGCTTCGTGCCCGGGGCCAGGGCGTCGTCCACCGGGGTCCAGGAGGCGTCGGCGGCGTCGGTGCCGGCGATGGGCTCCGGCAGGCGGGGTGCGATGGCCAGGTAGGCGACGGACACGACGCGGCCGCGCGGGTCGCGGCCCGGCTCGCCGTACACGGCCAGGGGCTCCAGATGTACGTCGGACAGGCCCGCCTCCTCCGCCAGTTCGCGCCGCGCCGCCGCCTCGATGTCCTCGTGCTCGTCGCGCAGGAAGCCGCCCGGCAGGGCGCGTGCCCCGAGGAACGGGTCGATGCCACGTTCCACGAGCAGGACGTGCAGGCGCGCGTCGCGCAGGGTCAGGATCACCAGGTCGACCGCGAGCAGGATGCGCGGCGGCTGCCATGGGTCGTCGGACATGACCACACCATAGCTTTTTGTCAGATCGACAGGAAGTCCCTTGTTGAGTACGGGTGTGGGGCTCGAATATTCGATTCATGCGCCGGCCTACAGCCACCCAGGTGCTGCACGCGCACCGGCAGCAGCAACTCCAGGAACGCCTGGCCATGGGCGAGGCGTGGACCGACAGCGGGTTCGTCTTCACCCAGCCCGACGGCAACCGCCTGCATCCCCAGCACGTCTCCGACCAATTCCTCTGGCCGGGCTACCACCCGTCCGGCTGCATGACCTCCGCCATAGCGCGGCCTCGCTGCTGCTGGCGGCCGGGGTGGAGATGAAGGTGGTCCAGGAAACGCTGGGACACACCTCCAGCGCCTTCACCACCGACACCTACACCTCCGTCTACCCGCAGGCGGCCACGCCACGGCCGAGAAGACCGCCGCCCTGCTGTTCGGCGAGACTGCGCCCGGGAAACTCTCTCGCCGTTGCGGCTGGGGCTGATGGTGACGCGCTGCAGGGCTCGCCAGGATTGCTTGAGTTCCGCGGCGGTGTGTGCTCGCAGGGCGCGGAGGCTGCGTATGAGGCCTTTGACGATGCGGGGGTGCCCAAGCAGAGAATGGCGTCGTGACTGATCTCTACGCGGTAAGGGTGCTGGCCGTCGATCCAGCGCGCCGGGCTGGGAGCGATCCTCCGCGCCCGGGTGCTCGCAGAGTTCGGCGACGACCCCCACCGCTACACCTCAGCGCCCCGCCATCGCCATCGGCCCCGCCGCGATCATCGACAGCGCCGGCCTGGTCTCGGTCACCTATGTCGGAACCGACGGCACCATCGGTTGGAGAGGAGGACGGGCCGGAGCCGGTACCCACGATCCCTGCTCGACGCCCGGGATCGCCGGACTCAGACCAGGAGCGGGGCGAGGTGGTTGGTTCGCGTTCCCTCGGCGGAGGTCAGGTAACCGCGCAGCCGCCCCGCGATGCTGCCCAGTTCGCCGGACAGCGCGTACGACGGGCCGTACAGAGCGGGTGGCCGGATCGCGGCGACCTGTGCGTTGAGGTCGGTGACCAGGCCGGCGCTGGTGCCGCCGTTGGGCACGATGCGGATCGTGTAGTCCAGGATGCTGTCGGCTTCCCCGCCGATGATGTGGGCGCCGGGCAGGATGCCGATGCCGGTGTCCCAGTCCATCGAGTTGCGCACATTCTCGAACACGGCCGAGGTGGCGTGCTTCGTGCCCGGGTTCTTGGAGAAGACCACGGCCACGTTGGGGGTCGTCCGGTGCGTGCCTTCCTGGTAGACCATGGCGTAGCCGCTGGTGGTGCTGGTCGGCGTCCACGGGTAGTAGGGGATGTTCTGGCCCGCCCGGTACCACTCGCTCGGGTCGCCGTTGGCGTCGAGTCGCAGCGCCAGGGCGGTGAAGGCGTCGGCGGAGCGCAGGAACGGCAGCCAGTTCTCCAGGTAGAACTCGACGTTCGCGACTGTCGTCCCGGCGTTGACGACCTTGGGCAGCCGGATGACGCGGCGGATCTCCAGCGTGCCGTTGGACAGTCTGGTGTAGCGGGTGAGCTGCGGGACGGCGTCCGATCCCGCGAAGTCGGCGACGAGTTCGGCGTACCACTGCCGGTCGGCGATGGTCCACACGTCGGTCGCGGTCGGGGTGGTCCGCTCGACGCGGACCGTGCGCTGGTAGGCGCCGGGGCGGGTGCCCGCCTGGTTGACGTTCCAGCGCCGGTCGAGGACGTTGGTCGCGGCTTCGACGTTCAGGCCCCACAGGACGGCCTGCATGACCCGGTCGGTCTCCTCGCCCTCGTAGGTGGGCGAGAGCAGTGGCCGGTAGCCGGTCGGGCAGTGCCGCATCTGCGGGATGCAGCCGCCACCGCCGAGCCGGAAGTCGAACTGCTCCCTGCCTTTCCAGGAGTTGCGCTGCCACACGTCCGTGCCCTCGGTGAGCAGCTTCCACGTCCAGCCCTTGGCCGCCGCCGCGGCGGGCGTCGCCGCGATCAGGGGTAGCGTCGCGGCGGTCGCCAGAACGGCACGCCTGCTCAGGCCGGTGCTCCGTTTGTCGCTCATGTTGGTGTTCTCCTTTGTGGGGGGAATTCAGGAGGTGTAGGGCTCCAGCCCGGCCGGTACGGCAGTGCGCTCCCATTCGGCCTCGTATCCGATGCCGGGCGCGGTTCCCGCGTGGACGAGCCCGTTGGCGTCGACCGCCTCTTCCCTGGTCACGGGGTTGGCGGGGACGAACGACTCGTAGTAGGTGGTGTTGGGGATGGCCATGCACAGGTGGGTGTGCACGATGCCGCCGCCGTGGACCTCGGCGCGCATCCGGTAGGCGTCGGCCAGGTGGGCGATCCGCATCGCCCCGGTGACGCCGCCGCGCAGGCCCGCGCTGGTGCGCACCGCGGTGGCGGAGCCGTTGGCGATGAAGTCGGCGGTGTTCATGTGGGCGCCGTCGCTGGTCTCGGCGACGATCAGGGGTACGTTCACTTTCTCGGCCAGGCGCTGGTAGGCGGTCGCGCTGAACTCGCGCATCGGCTCCTCGTACCAGAGGTATCCGGCCTCGGACAGGACTCTGCCCAGCTTGATCGCGTCGAGCAGGTCGAACCCGGCGGATCCGTCGTACATCAGCGGCACCGAGTCGCCGACGTGCTCGCGCAGTGCCGCGCACAGGGCGATGTCGCGGTCGACGTTCCCCCAGGCGTGCAGCTTGATGGCCGGGTAGCCCAGTTCCAGGCACTGGTCGGCGACGTCGAGGTACTCGCTGACGGTGGCGAAGGTCGAGGTGGAGGCGTACGCGGGGATGGCGGTGCGGTACCCGCCGAGCAGTTGGTGCACCGGCAGCCCGGCGGCCTTCCCCGCGATGTCCCACAGCGCCACGTCGACCAGGCCGTGGATGTAGAGCGGCATCTCCTCGATGCGGTCCAGCTCCCAGACGCGGTGCCACAACCACTCACGCTGCAGCGGGTCGGCGCCGAGCAGTTCGGAGCGCAGCCGCCGGTCGGCGATGTCGGCCAGGATGGCGCCGCGTTGGCTGTAGGCGTAGCCGGTGTGCCCGTCGTCGGTGGACAGCACGAGCCAGCCGCCGGTGTGCGCGGGCTCGGACCCCGGCAGGCCGTCGCGCCAGCGGAAGGCGGGTGTGACGGCGGGCTGCGCGCACAGGACGACGTCGACAGCGGTGATCTTCATTTCACTCCGTTGCGGTTCAGTTCTTGACGGCGCCGTCGAGCAGTCCGCGCACGAGGTGGCGCTGGGCGAACAGGAAGACGAGCGCCACGGGCACCACGGTGAGCACGCCCGTTATCGCGGCTTCTGGTCGGTGGATGGGGAGATCGCTGCCTCCCAGTGCCGGGTTGAGCGCCGGTGAGCCGGAGATCAGCACGCCGAGCCCGACCGGGAGGTTGAAGGTCTCGTCGTCGCCGAGCATCACGAACGGGAGGAAGTAGTTGTTCCAGTTGCCAATGAAGGCGAAGAAGGTCAGCAGCGCGATCAGCGGCTTGCCCAGCGGCAGGGCGACCCTGGCGAACAGGGCGGCCTCCGAGCAGCCGTCGATCCTGGCGGCCTCCAGCACCTCGCGAGGCAGCAGGGTGGAGAAGTAGATGAAGGCGAGGTAGACCCCGAACGGGTAGAGGCTGGCGGGCAGGATCACCGACCAGGCGGTGCCGGTGAGCTGGACCGCGTTCACCTCGAGGAAGAGCGGGAGCACGAGCGCGGCGGGTGGCACGATCATCGCCAGCAGCGTGGCGATGAGGATGACCCGCCGGCCGGCGATCCTCGTCGCCGCCAGCGCGTACCCGGCCAGCAGGGACGTGGTCACCGACAGCAGCACCGCGCCGCCGGTGTAGACCGCCGAGTTGACGATCCACTGATAGATGACGCCGTCGTTGAAGGTGGTCAGGTTCCGCCAGGCGGTCAGGTAGCCGTCGAGCGAACCGAAGGACAGCGGATGCCCGCCGGTGATCTGGGCATCGGACTTGGTCGGCGCCAGCACCAGCCACACCAGCGGCAGTGCGCAGGCCAGGGCCACCAGGCCGAGCACGACGGACACGGACGTCCGCCACACCCACGGCCCGCCGAGCCGCTCGGTCATCGGTCGACCTCCGTCTCGAAGAACTTGGCCTTGAAGACCAGGAAGCAGGCGGCCACGGTGCAGACGGCCAGGAGCATCAGGCACAGCGCGGCGGCCGCGGCGAAGTCGCCGTTGTCGAAGGCGAACAGCAGGCCGAGCTGGTTCAGCGACCACGACTTGGAGCCGGTGAAGGCCACGCCGTACAGCAGTTGCGGCTCGATGAAGATCTGCAGTCCGGCGGTGAAGGCCAGGATGACCATGTAGACCACGTACTTGGAGATGAGCGGCAGCTTGATCCGCAGGGCCGTCTGCCACCAGGTGCAGCCGTCCACCTTGGCGGCCTCCAGCACCTCGCGCGGCACTCCCTGCAGGGCGCCGTACATGATGACCACCCACTGACCGAAGCCGGTGGCGAAGGCCATCAACGCGAAGATCATCACCAGGTACGACGGTTTCAGCACGTCGTTGCCGGTGCGCATGCCCAGGCCGTGCAACAGCGGAGCGAAGGGGCTGAGCGCGGGCTGGAGCATGACGTACCAGAGGAGCACGCTGGCCGAGCCGGTGACCGCACCCGGCAGCATGTAGACCAGGCGCAGCGCCGTGCCGTACAGGGGACGCTGGTCCTGGACGAACAGCGCCAGCAGCAGCACGCCGATCACCATGACCGGCAGGTACAGCGCCATGAACAGCGACACGTTGCCCAGCGCGGGCAGGAAGCGGAAGTCGGCGATCGCGTTGCCGTAGGCCCGCGGGTCGCTCAGGGACTCGTAGAGGGCGTACATCACGGGGCCGATCCCGAAGACCGCGAGCAGCACCAGGTACGGCGTCACGCACAGCCAGCCGAACAACTTACCCGACGTCATAGCCCTGTGCCTTCGCCAAATTCACCAGCTCGGCCTGCAACGCGTCCAGGCCGGCCCGGACACTGCCGCCGGAGCGGATCGCGGGGACCACCGTCTGGGTGAACGCGCCCTCGACGTCGTAGCGGGTGGGCTGCTGCACCGGGTTGACCTTGGCCGCCTGCTCCCGCATCACCGGGAACGGGTCGGACGCGTAGAACGGGTCACCGGCCAGCCTCTTGGCCCACGCGTCTGCCGAGGGGCCGTAGGCAGGGTAGGTCGGCGCGCCCTTCTGGTAGCCGGCGTCGGTGGTCATCCACTGGATGATCTCGGCGGCCCCCTTCATGTTCTTGGAGTGGCGCGAGACCAGGTAGACGCCGCCACCCGCGCTGCCGGACCAGTTGGTCGTCTCGCCGTCCCAGGACGGGTACGCCGCCGCGGCGATCTGCCCGTTGGGGGTGGCGAACAGGTCCTTGGGCTTGAACAGGTAGTCGCCGAGCCAGGAGGCCCCGGGCAGCATGAGGACTTTGCCCTCCTTGCCCAGCTTGGCCATCTCCGGGTCGAAGAGCCCCGCCTTGGTGACCGAGCCGTTCTTGACCAGCGGGTCGAGCACGTCCGCGACCCGGGTGCACTTGGGATCCTTCAGGTCGATGTGCACCTTGTCCGGCCCGGTCACCTGCTGGATCGGGCAGCCGCTGGACCAGAAGTAGTCGTAATAGGTGAAGAAGCTGCCCGCGCTGCCGATGACGTAGCCGGGGTGCTCCTTGGCCACCCGCTCGCCCAGCGCCCGGTAGTTGTTCCAGGTCTTGGGGAGCTGGTAGCCGAAGCGCTCCATGAGCGGCTTGTTGTACCACAGCACGGTCTGGGCCAGGTCGTTGCGCAGGCAGTACAGCTTGCCCCCCACCTCGCAGGGCGCGTTGGCCGTGCCGAAGTCCTTCCGGATCTGCTCCTGCACCAGTGAGTCGAGGGGCTGGGCATAGTCGAGCTTCCCGGCGAACTGGGAGACCATGTTGGGCTGCCCGGCGAAGATGACGTCCGGCCAGCCCTTGCCGGTGCGGTTGAACAGCTGGATCTTCGTCAGCAGGCTCTGCCCGTCGTAGGTCTCGACCTTCATCTTCAGGTTCGGGTGCGTCTTCTTGAACTGTTCGAATCCGGCCAGCCGGGTGGGGTCACTCCACACCAGCAATGTCGCGTCACGATCCTCGGTGATGGCACCGCTGACGGCTGCGGGCGTGTTGGACGAACAGGCGGCGAGCAGGGCGCCTGCGAGGCACGCCGTTAGGGGGATGCGAAATCTGATCACAGCTGCCTCGACAAAATCGTGTACGATGTCTGAAGTCAGATGTTGCATGCATGTTACGGCGACGTCAACCCCCATTTGTCGCTATGTTGTGAACGTCAGGAGGCTTGGATGACCGACTCACCCGCGCCGGCACCGGCGCTCCCCCGCCGGCAAGTGCTGGCCGACGACGTGTACGACGTGTTGCGAGAAATGCTGCTCAGTGGCCATATCCCACATGGCAGCCGGGTCAAGATCGACGCCCTGGCGGCCCAGCTGAAGATCTCCAACACGCCGATCCGCCAGGCCTTGGGCCGCCTGGAGGCCGACGGCCTGGTCAGCAAGCACCCCTACCGCGGCTTCGTCGCCGCCGACCTGCCCGACCACAAGACGATCTCCGACCTGTACGAGTGCAGGCTGCTGCTCGAACCTCCCACGGCCGCCCGTGCCGCCCGGGAGTTCCGCGCGGAGGACCGGGCGTTCCTGCGCCGACAGGTCGACGTTCCCGGCGGCGACCTCACCATGCTGGCCAAGGCCGACGAACTACTGCACGGCAAACTCGCCGAGATGGCCAGGAACCTGGTCGTGGCCGAGACGCTGGAGCGGCTGTTCGTCCGTTCGCGCGCTTTCCGGATCTTCTACGCCCGGGAAGGCGCCGCCGAGCTCACCCGGGACGAGCACGAAGCCATCGTACGAGCAGTCGTGGCGGGCGACAGCCCGGCTGCGGCGGCCGCGATGACCGCCCATCTGCGATCGGCGGGAGAGCGAATGCTCGCGTCACTGCCGTGAGATCCAGAGGTCCGCGGCCGCCGATGCTAGGGGCTCTGGTGGCCGACGGCGGCGAGGTCACCCACGTCAAGGCCCATCTGGTGGCTGCCCGCGCTACGGGGCCTGCGCCGCGGTGAATTGGCCGGGTTGCGCTGGACGGACGTCGACCTGCAGGCGGCGGAACTGACGGTGACGCAGCAACGGGTGCACGCCGACGGCCAGGTCGTGGTCGGGCCGCCGAAGAGCGCCGCCAGCTGCCGGGTGGTGGCTCTGGACGCGGAGACCGTGCGAGTGCTGACCCAGCACCGCGAGCGGCAAGAAAAGGTGAGCGCGGCAGCAGGAACACACTGGCGGGACTCGGGATACGTGTTCACCACCGCCGACGGCGCGCCGCTGCGGCCGGACTACCTCACCGGCCGGTTCCGCCGACTGGTGGCGACCTCCGGACAACCCGCGATCCGGCTGCACGACTTGCGACACGGCGCCGCCACCCTCGCGCTGGCCGCGCACACCGATCTCAAGGTGGTGCAGGCCATGCTCGGGCACGCCAGCATCGTGCTGACCGCCGACACCTACGACACCTACGTCTCGGTGCTGCCGGAGGTGGCCCACCAAGCCGCCCGGGAGACGGCGCGGCTGGTGCTGAGAGCAGCGTCCAAGCTCGGGCAGGAGCTCAGTGTGTGACTCAGCTTTGCCTCATGTTTGCCCCATGCCGCCGCTGGCCGCAACCGCGGCTGGAGGTTCCGCAGGTGGAGAAGCGCGCCCGCCCGGCCTGCCCTCCCGCCCGAAAGCGCCCGCGAACGCCTCATCGGCGAACACCTCGCCCAACTCATCACGCACCTGAACCAGTAACGGCACCTGCCTCTTACCTCGATAGATCGCCCGGATCGCCGCAGCGACCTCGGGCGCCGGCTCCGGCCACCGCATCGGCTGCATCGACATCGCCGTCTCCATCCACCCCGGGCAGCCAGGACGAAGACCACGACGACTGTTGCCAAACCATTCATGATCAGGACAAACACCATCAGATCACGAACCGGAGCCACTAATCCGAGTTAACCAGCAGGGTCGTACAGGCCCGGCAGTGCGGCTGGCGCTGACGGAGCCCGCCTTCGTACCAAAAAGGATCTTTACATAAGACCGCAACACATGTGATGATCACTCCGTTTTGCCACATCTGTTCGAAAGGCTCGAGTGAAACCATCACGAACAGCGTCCGGCTTATCCAGCCGGACGCGACGTCGCGCTGCCCTGATCGCAGCCGTCGCCATGCCGCTCTCGCTCATCAGCGCACCCGCGCTCGCCCAGGACCCCACGCCACCCCCCGCAACCCCGCCGAGCGCTCCCGCCACCCCCACCGGTAAGGCGCTGGCGCAGGCCAAGAAGGACAACCGGCGCATCGAGATCGAGTCGCTGCGCTCGGAGAACACCACCTACTACGCCAACCCCGACGGCAAGACCCTGCGGATGGAGCAGTACCTGGAGCCCATCCGGGTCAAGAACGCCGACGGCAAAGGGTTCACACCGATCGACACCACGCTCATCGAGGCGAACGGAGTCATCAAGCCCAAGGCGGCCAAGGGCGCCCTGACACTGTCCGCAGGCGGCGACACCGAAGCGATCAAGAGCAAGAGCGGCGACCTCGCCGCCCGGATCGACGCCCCCCGCACGTTGCCCGAGCCCACGCTCAACGGCAGCACCGCCACCTACCCGTCCGCGTACGGCAAGGGCATCGACCTGGTCGTCACCGCCACTCCGACCGGGTTCCGCCAGCAGATCGTCATCCGGCAACGCCCGGCCGAGCCGGTAACGTTCCGCATCCCCGTGGATCTGCCCAAGGGCGTCTCCTTCGGCAAGAACGCCAAGGGGCAGCCGACGCTGAAGAACCAGGACGGTAAGCACAACCTCGACATCCGCCCCGCGGCACTGCTGGACGCGAAGGCCGCCGACGCGAACGCCGACCTCGGCGCCGTCAGGGTCGGCAGGGCCCAGGTGAGCCTGGACGGATCGTCGCTGGTGTACAGCCCCGACGCCGCCTTCCTCGCCGACCCGGCGACCACATTCCCGGTGACCATGGCCGCCGTCGACGACGACTGGTACGAGTGCACGCTCGGGGGCGACCCCTGCCCCCCCGGCGATCCGATGGACACGTACATCAATGACGTGGACCTCACCGACAGCTGGGACATGCACTACCGCGACCAGATGTGGGTCGGCAAGTCCTACGCCAGCGGCATCGCCAAGCGCTGGCGCGCCTACATTCAGTTCCCGCTGCCGAAGGCGACCGACCCGTTCTGGGGCTCGAACATCCAGAACGCCGACCTGGAGTTGTGGAACTACCTGTCCAACGACTGCGGCGAGTTCGTCGGCTCCGGAATCACCGCCCGGCGGGTCACCTCCGACTGGGACCATCTGACCCTGGCATGGGGCGACCAGCCATCGGTCACCAACGTGGGCGCGGACACCGAGTACGGGGCGTACAGCCCCGACTGCGCCGGCTCGATGAACTACGAGCACGACCTCATCCACTCGGTCGACACCATCGTCCAGGACTGGGCGGACGGGGAAACGAACTACGGGTTCCAACTCCGCGCCGGTGACGAATCCGAATTGCGGAACTGGCGCCGCTACCGCAGCCGCGAGCAGACCAGCGGCTACCCCGCCCACGGCCCCAGGCTCACGGTCGATTTCGAGCCCAAAGTGAAGCCGGCACGAGCGGTCGTGATCCTGGCCCCCGGCGAGCCGACACCGCGCACCGCGGAGGAGTTGGAAGCGTTCGCCGCACAGGGGCGGCTGCAAGCGACGGTTCCGTCGCCGGAGCCGATCACTCCTGCAGCGATGCAGGCGGAGCTGGCGAACGCCGTGGACGACAGCGTGACGTCCGCTGATGAGCTCCAATCGCCGCTGCCGCCACCCGTCGACGGAGTGGCGGCCCGCTGGTCGTTCACTGAAGGAACCGGCAGCACCGCCGCGGATTCTTCCGGGAGCGGGCACGATGCGGCCGTCGGCGACGGCGCCACCTGGACACCTGGCGTGACGAACTCCGCGCTGACGAACACAGGAGCCGGCGACTCAGCGGGCGAGACCACTGCCATCCAGAGCCTGGCGCCGGCGCTGCGATCCGCGGCGCGAAGGGCGGTCGCCGCGGGCAAGCCGGTAGAGGTCGTTGAAGCGACCACTGAGATGAGCGTCACCTACGCACAACCGGACGGAACGCGGTTCACGACCGAAGCCCACGCGAAGCCGGTCCGAGTCAAGCGGGATGGCACGTGGATCCCGATCGACCCGACGCTCGTCGAGCAGGCCGGAAAGCTGAAGCCGAAGGCAATGGCCCAGGGCGCCGTCGTGGAGATCTCCAATGGCGGCGAGGACGCCTTCGTCAAGATGAAGGTCGACGGGCACTCGTACGCGCTGCGCTGGCCGACGCCGCTGCCCAAGCCGACCGTCAAGGGCAGTGTGGCCACCTACACCGACGCCGCCGGAGTGGGCGCCGACCTGGTGGTGACGGCATTGTCGACCGGGTTCCGGTATGAGGTGGTGCTGCGCCAGCGGCCGTCGAAGCCGCTGGAGCTGCGGATCGGCGTAGATGACGAGGGCCTGACCCTGACCGAGGGCAAGGGCGGCCGGCTGCTGCTGAAGGGCAAGGGCAAGAAGCTGGTCGCCGCAGGAACACGGCCGATCGTGTCGGACGGCAGCGCCAAGGGCCCACTGGCCAAGCGCGCCGAGGCCGGCACGGACGTGGTCACCAAGGACGGCCGCACGGACCTGGTGGTCAAGCTCGACCAGGCGTTCCTGGCCGACGCCGGCACCACCTACCCGGTGCGGGTGGCCGCGGCCGTCACGCTGCCCGTCGGCGCCGACGTCGATGTCAGCACGCTCGACGTGGACTCGCCCGCCTACCCGAGCGGCCCGAACCTCCTGGCCGGCACCATGACCGGCGGGATGAAGATTCGGACGCACCTGAAGTTCGACACCACGGGCCTGCAGGGCAGCACGGTGACCGACGCCAAGCTGTCGATGAACACCATCGACAGCCACAACTGCGGCACCGCACTCACCAACGGCATCCAGGTCGCCCGGCTGACCAGCGCATGGGACCCGGACAACCTGTACTGGGCCACCAAGCCTGCCTTCACCACCGAGGACGCCTCCACCAACTTCAAGGGCGTCAACTCCGACTGCGCCACCTGGCCGGACAGCATGGACTGGAACGTCACCGGCATCACACAAGACTGGGCCGCCGGCGCCGCCAACCACGGCCTCGTGCTCAAGTCGCCCGGCGAGGCGAACATCAACAACTACCGGGTGTTCACCTCCTCCGAAGACACCGACTTCAACCAGCCGCCCACGCTGACCATCACCACCAGCGGACCGGCCTCGCAACCGGCCGTCTCCGCCCCGGCCATCACACCGGCGCAGACCGTGGACGGTGTCACCGTGACCGGCTCGCTCACCCCGCAGCTCGCCGCGACCGTCGCCGACCCCGCCGGCGGCAACCTCACCGGCCAGTTCGAGGTCGAGCACGACCCGGCTGCGCCTGGGCAGGGCACCGGCCAGATCTGGACCGGCGCCTCGCAGACGGTCACCTCCGGCGGCCAGGCCACTGTCAGCGTCCCCGCCGGGAAGCTGGCCGACGGCTGGAAGATCCGCTGGCGAGCCCGCGCGGCCAACGCCGCCGCCTCCACCACCTCTGCGTGGTCGGAGTGGCAGACGGCCACCGTGGACGTGCCGAATCCCAGCGTCGGCCCTTTCGGCGTCACGCCGTCACAGGTAGTCGACGGTCAGACGGTCACGAGCAGCCTGACGCCCACCCTGCATACCATGGTGAGCGACCCGGCGGGTCAACCGGTTCGCGCGGAGTTCGATGTCGAACACGACCCGGCCTCGGCGGGGCAGGGTACCGGGCAGATCTGGGCCGGTGGCGTCGACAACGTCGCCTCCGGGACCCAGGCCGCGCTCACCGTTCCTGCGGGCAAGCTGACCGATGGCTGGAACGTCCGGTGGCGGGTCCGCGCGATCAACTCCGCCACCACGGTCAGCTCACCGTGGTCCGGCTGGCAGAGCCTGAGCGTCGACGTTCCGCCGCCCGCTTCCGAGCCCGCGATCGGAGCTCTGCAGATCTCTCCGTCAGAGCAGGTGAACGGCACCACCATCGTCACCACGCTCACTCCGACGCTCCGCGCCGAGGTCGGCAACCCGATCGGTGGAACCCTTCGTGCCGAGTTCGTGGTGGAACACGATCCAGAAGCCACGGAGCAAGGCAGCGGCCCCATCTGGGATGGAGCCGTCGACAACGTGGCCTCCGGCGCGCAGGCCACCGTCAATGTCCCCGCCGGGGTACTGACCGACGGGTGGAAGGTGCGCTGGCGTGCTCGTGCCGTTGCGGGAGAAACGAGTTCTCCCTGGTCTGAGTGGCACTCGGCCACTGTCGCAGTGCCCAAGCCGGCCGTGGCCGATCTCGTCCTCACCCCGTCAACGGTCATAGACGGCCAAACGATCACGAACGTACTGAGCCCGACGCTCAAGGCGACTGTGACCGGGCCCGCCGGGCAAACGGTCCGGGCCGAGTTCGAAGTCGAGCACGACCCGGACACCACCGGGCAAGGCACTGGGCAGATCTGGGCTGGATCCGTCGACGGCCTCGCATCGGGCACGCAGGCGAGCATCACGGTGCCCCACGGAGAGTTGTCGGACGGATGGACCATCCGGTGGCGTGCCAGGGCGATCGCCGGAGAGGTGCCGAGCGGCTGGGCCGCGTGGCACTACGTCACGCTCGATCTGACTCAAGCCGGACCAGGACCGATGGCGCGAACGGCCGGGCCGGTGCTACGCACCGATCAAAGTTTCACCGTCGCGGCATGGGTGAGGTGGGACGACCAGAACGGCGCGTACACCATTGTTGGACAAAATGGCGTAAATACGGCGCCATTCCGGCTGGGAAACGACCCGGAAGACGGCCTGACCTTCAGCTTGACGTCGTCTGATGCCGCCGACGCGAGATCGGAAGGCGTCGTGTCAGGCGTCAAAGCTCCCGCGAACTCCTGGTTCCACATCGCGGCCGTGTACGACAAGCAGAGCAGCACTGCGACTCTCTACCTCAACGGCAACACCATCGGGTTGCCGGTGCTGGACGAGAGCCAAGAAGACACGGAGGTGTCGGCAAGCGCGCCGATCAGTTTCCCGACCTGGAATTCCACCGGGCCGCTCACCCTCGGCACCAGCATGAACGGCACTCTCGACGAGGTGTGGGCCTACGATCGCGCCCTGTCCCACTCGGAGATCGCTGAGCTGGTGGACGGCAGCAGTTCCGAGGAGTTCGCTCCGCTCGCCGGCCAGGGTGACAGACGGTCCACGACAGCCATGGCCGCTCCGCAACCCATGACCTACGATCGCGTCGACCCGGAAGAATGCTGGAAGAAATTCGAGGACAACGACAGATACAAAGCGACCTGGCGGAAGAACCGCTTCAGCGGATGTCAGGTGCACAGCATCAAATTCGCCGGTGACGGCGCGGATACCGGGCAGTTCTACCTGATGCTCGTCGCCAGCACCTTCAACGGTCCGGACGGAGTTCCCTCCGGCGGAACCAGCCGGGACATGTACTTCGACGTCTATGTCAATGAGTTCAGGTTCACTGACTACGATTTCCTGGACGCGAACTATACGCTCGGCCTGAGCCCGGCACGAGGGCAGACGGCGTGCCGTCACATCACCTCATGGAACGGGAGCGCACAGCACAACAACATCACCAAAGAAGGCGACGAGCTGCGGGCCCTCAGCAATCCGATCGACGACAAGTGGCCCAAGCTCGCCACCTGGCGGTTCCGCGCCGCTCCCGGAGACACGAGCGGAGCCGATCTCATCTCGAACTGCAACTTCAGCCCATGGATCAAGACCGACAGCGACGAGTGGGCAGATCCCATCAAGTTCGAATGGGGCCATGGCGCCACGCCGCAGCAGTTCACCATCCGGTGCGACTCCGCCACATACATCTCGAAGCAGTTTCCGGGAGGGTGTGTGATGCCCGCGGCAGCGTCCATCAAATGGGAGCTCGGGGCTGGTTACGACGAAGCCTACATCCATTACTGGAAGGCCTGTTACGACAAGGGCGACACCTACCCCAAGAGGCCCGACAAGATCATCAAGGGCTGCGCGACCTCGGCCAACGAGAACCCCGGAGCACAGAACTACCTGCATCGGATAGGCCAGCCGGAGATCGATCGGAACCGCGGACGAGCCACCACCAGATGCAGAAGTCTCTGGCCGAACTACGGCACTCCCGTACCTCCCATGGTCCACATGGAGTGCGATGAGTTTCCGCCGGCATCCGCCGTGGAGCGGACACCGGCCGGGGACAAGGCAAGGAACTTGTCGGTGTGCGCCATGCCGGGCACGGCGGCCGGCCCCAACGGTAAAGCCGGCAAGGCCATGACGCGCTTCTACAATCGGGACCGGCTCCTGTACAAGGACGATCCATGGTTCTCGCGGTTCGCCTCCAAGCTACTCCCCTATCCGGCCACACCGTCCAACCCGTCGATGGATTCCAACTGCTGGAAACCTGCTGTGGGCGGATACACGAAGTGGCCATAACCGGGACGTGACGCGCGTGTCGCAGAATCAGCGTTCATGAGAAGCAGCCTCCGTCGCCGTACGGCAGCCAGCCTGCCGCACGGCGACGGAGGCGCATATAGGAGGGAACCCCGCTTGAATCCTTCAGATTTCCAAGAGTCAGTGCGGCGCTATCGAAGCTTGTTGAAAGAGGTGGCATGGATGGGCGAAGGGATGGCATGGACGGTGATCGTGCCGGAGTCCGGAAGCCTTTCTCTCGACGAGGTGGGGCGCCGAGTCACCGGTGGCGCGACTCCGCAGTTCCAGGAGTACGAGCCCGGTTACGCGGACCTGACGGCCTTCCGGCGGTCCGGAACGTCGGTGATGCTCTTCCAAGCCGAGGGTTTCACGCCTGTCGGGGAGCAGCCGATGCTGGGGCGCGTCAGTTCGGGCGCGCAGGTCTGGCATGTGCAGTGGAACATCACCGGAGCCCGCAGGCTGCTCTATGCCGCCGACGGCGGGGTCGTGGCCGAGGTCCGCGACTTCGATCCGAAAGGGATTCACGGCACGAACGCCGAGGCTCTCCGGGAAGAGGCGGCTCTGCTCGGTGGCACCCGGGACGCGTTCACTGTCCGGGCGAAGGCCATGGCGATCGTGGAGCAACGGACGAACGTCCGGCTGGAGAGGGAATGGCTCGATCATCCTCAGCCCTCCCTGGAGATCGACTGAGCCTCGCGGGCGCTGGAGCCGCCATGCCCGCCCACGGGCCAGGGAGATGGTGGGGTGGGCGGCCGGCTTGGTACCGGTGAAGATCGCGGTGCAGCGCGGTGACCAGCGGCGATCACCCCTGCTGACACCTGGGTCGGCTATTTTCCGGCAGAGCCCGGCGGCAGCAGCCGCTATCCGTTCCCGATGACCTGCCGGGCCACGCGCAGCTCGGCGTCGCGGGCACGCCGGAACCGGTCGAAGTCCCGGCGGTGGGCGGCGATGGCGTCGAGCTGAACGGCCTTGTCAGCGGCGGACCGGGCGGCGACCAGCCCGGTTGCCCGCCTGCAGCCGATGTCGGCCGTGGCGACGGCGAGCTCCCGGGACGAGGCGTGGCCGGGTTTCGCCCACGCCGGATCGGGGGTTGAGGAGTTCCTCCTCAACCCCCGTCCTACCGGCGAGCAGCCGAGCTGTTCGCCGGCATCATCAAATGGACGAACTGGCGGGACGGTCAAACTGCCGAACCAGCCGACCTACTACGGCGACGTATCCCTGATCCAGGCGGGATCCGGCCGGGTCACGAGCCCCACCATCTTCAACGGCGGCAGTGAACCGCTCCGGGTCTGATGGAGACTCGATTCCTTGAGAGGATCGAGTCATGGCACCTCCGTCCCCCTACCCTCCCGAGCTTCGTGAGCGTGCGGTCCGTATGGTCGCGGAGATCCGGCCGAACTACCCGACCGATTGGGCCGCGATGAAGG